>CAUDDF010000023.1:0-33094 GCA_958448275.1 uncultured Collinsella sp. | reverse complement strand
CGGCCATCTTTACCGAATGGCCGGCACCGCCAAGGGTGCAATCGCAGACAACGGAGCCGCTCTTTAGCCGCAGCGACTCAAGCACTTCGCCGAGCATGACAGGTTCATGCCGATATTCTTGTGTCAAGATCCCACGCTCCATCCGTTACCCGTGCCTTGCCCTTACGAGAAGAAGAGGTCCAGCAGGGCCTCATCGTCATCGTCCTCATCGGCCGCGGCGCGATCCCAAACCTCAAGGTGGTCGTAGTTGCCCACAACCGTGACCTCGCGGTCGAGGTTCGCCTGCTTGCGGAGAGACTCGGAAAGACCGATACGACCGGCGCTGTCCACGTCCATCGACGTGGTGCGCTTGTTGATCGCCCTCATGAGCTTCTGGTCATTAATGTCACGCGGGTTAAAACCCTCGTGGCCCTCACGACCCGCGAAGAGTCCTTCGACCCACTTATCGAAGGCCTCGGCAGAGAACACGTACAGAGCATCGACATCCAGGGCTTTGAACACGCGAACGTGCTCTCCAAGCTCCTCGCGAAGGGGTGCAGGCAGGGACAGACGACCTTTTGCATCGAGATTGCGCTCGTATGCACCAGTCATTCCCATGTGCGCCCTCCCCTCGGTTACTCAGATGGCACGTACGCGGGGAACCACCCCGCCTGTCGACGTCATCAATAATATGGGGAACCGCCCCATTTTTCAACACCTTTCCCCACCCCTTCCCCCACCCCGCCCCACCACTCCACTCACCATATATTGCAAAACACCCCCAAGCATATGTTCGAAAACACAATATGTTGTGTTTGCAGCAACGGCGGGATGCCACCTGTAGAACCACACCCGCGAACCTCAACCTTCAAGTTGACCTTGAGGCGATTTTTACGTCCCTTTACATGCCGTTCACATCGCCCCCAAACTCCCCCACCCAAGGCCCGTGCGGCCCACCACCGCGACGCCAAGTGGCGAAAAATGGGACGGGCCCCAGATTGCCCATGCGCGCGCAAAAGCACGCCGCGGCAATCTGGAGCCCGTCCCCAAATACCTATAAATATGCAGGTCAGCGATGTGTTAACGATGTGCCAGCGGGTGCGCCGCCAAATAGACCTCGGTCAGTTGCGTACGATCGACATGCGTGTAGACCTGCGTGGTCGATATATCGGCATGTCCCAAGATCTCCTGTAGCACACGGAGGTCTGCGCCGCCCGCAAGCATATGGGTGGCAAAGGAGTGACGCAGCGTATGGGGATGGAGCCCCACCAGTCCCACCTGGCGCCCGTAGCGCTCACAGATGGCATGGATGCCCTGGCGCGACAGACGGCGGCCGTTCTTATTTAAAAAGACCGCCGAGGTCTCGGTTCCGCGGGCATGGGCCGCCAAGCGAGAACGCCCCTCAGTTACATAAAGCGTCAGAGCTCGCGCCGCGCTTCCCACCAGCGGGGACAGGCGTTCCTTCGAGCCCTTACCGCGAACGAGCACAAAGCCATCGTCGATATGGATATCGCCCACATCGAGTCCCACCAACTCGCTCACACGCAAACCGCATCCGTAAAGCACTTCCAAGATGGCATGGTCGCGCAAGCCCATCTCGCCCTCGGGGAAGTCTTGATCGAGCAGCGCCGAGACATCCTCCACCGATAGATACTCCGGCAAACGCTCAGCCTTTTTAGGCAGGCGCAACGCCGCCGTTGGATTTTGGGCCACAGCCCCATCGCGCACCAAAAAGGCATGCAGGCCCTTCACGGCCGCAAGCGCACGCTCCACCGAGGCATCCGAATAGCCCCCATCGCGACGGTCGGCGACAAAGCCCTCCACGACCTGACGGGTCACCTCTTCAAAAGACACAATACCCGCCCGCTCCAGATAGGCGCAGTACGTCGTCAGGTCACGACGATAGGCCGCAATCGTGTTGCGCGCCAAACCCCGCTCGACCGCAAGGTAATCGAGATACTCCCCCGCCGCCACGGCGAGCGACGAGGGAGTAGCTTCGGTATGTTCCTTATTCGCCGGCACCCTTAGTCCGTAGCGAGGTTCATGGGCGTCACCTGCAGACGGTCGACACCCTCGTGCTGGCCGATCGAAGCGCGCACGAACTCGCGGAACAGCGGCTGCGGGTTGGTCGGGCGGCTCTTGAACTCGGGATGAGCCTGGGTTGCCACATACCACGGATGCACGTCGCGCGGCAGCTCGACCATCTCGACCAGGCGCTCGTCAGGCGACAGACCCGAGATAACCAAACCGGCGTCCTCGAGCTGGTCGCGGAAGGCGTTGTTGAACTCAAAGCGGTGACGGTGACGCTCGTAGACGAGTTCCTCGCCATATGCCTCGCGAGCAAGGGTATCGGCGGCGAGCTTGCACGGATAGGCGCCCAGGCGCATGGTGCCGCCCTTCTCGGTCACGTCCTCCTGCGAGCTCATCAGATCGATGACGCTAAACGGGCCATCCGGATCGAACTCAGAGGAGCTGGCGCCGGCAAGGCCGACGACATTGCGCGCAAATTCGCACACGGCCACCTGCATACCCAGGCAAATGCCCAGATACGGAATCTTGTGCTCACGGGCAAACTCGGCCGCGAGGATCTTGCCCTCCAGGGCGCGCTTGCCAAAGCCGCCGGGGACCAGGATGCCCGAGGCGTCGCCCAGAACCTCGGAGACATTCTGCTCGTCGAGGCTCTCGCCGTCGACCAGCTGGACGTCCACATGGCGATCGTAGAAGACGCCCGCATGGTGCAGGGCCTCGATAACCGACAGGTACGCATCGGGCAGCTGCGTGTACTTGCCCACGACGGCGATCTTCACCTTGTCGGCGTGATGGTTGGCGTGATTCTGTTTGCGCAGGAACTCGTTCCACTCGCTCATGTCGCGCTCACGCGGGTCCAGACCCAGGCGCTCGCAAATGCGCAGGTCAAAGTCCTGCTCGGCAAGCAGCTGCGGAACATCGTAAATGCTCGCGCAGTCCTCGTTGGTAAAGACGCAATCGGTGTCGACGTCGCAGAAGCTTGCGATCTTTCCGCGGATAGCGTCATCGATATGGTGGTCGGAGCGCAGCACGATAATATCGGGCTGGATGCCAAAGCTGCGGAGCTCCTTGACGGAATGCTGTGTGGGCTTGGTCTTGACCTCGTGGGCGGCGGCGATATAGGGAACGAGCGACACGTGGATGTAGCAGACGTTCTCGGGGCCGGCCTCCTTGCGGTACTGACGGATGGCCTCGACAAACGGCTGGGACTCGATGTCGCCAATCGTGCCGCCCAGCTCGGTGATGACTACATCGGAGCCGGTCTGCTCCTCGATGCGGCGGAACTTGTCCTTAATGGCATTGGTGACGTGGGGAATCACCTGCACGGTACCGCCCAAAAAGTCGCCGCGACGCTCGCGGGCGATTAGGCTTTTGTAGATGGCACCGGTCGTAAAGTTGGAATCGCGGGTCAGGTTCTCATCAATAAAGCGCTCGTAATGACCCAGGTCCAGGTCGGACTCGTAACCATCCTCGGTAACGAAGACCTCACCATGCTGGAACGGGCTCATGGTACCGGGGTCGACGTTCAGATACGGGTCGGCCTTCTGCATCGTTACTTTGTAGCCACGCGACTTGAGCAGACGGCCCAGCGAGGCCGCGGTGATACCCTTGCCCAGGGACGAAACCACGCCACCGGTTACGAACACATGCTTGGTCATATTGAGTTACCTGCGCTTCCCGTAGAAGTTGTTTATCCACATCTTACGGGTCTTCATTGTAATACTCGCGCCGCGGACCGTTCGCAATTTTTCTCGCGTGCGATTGCATTTCTCAATCTTGAAACAAAACGCCGCCCGGTTTCCCAGGCGGCGTCGCTATGGCAAGGGTTACATGCTGCTATCGATCAGCAACCTCGTCCTCAAGCATTTCTTGAACGAGCATGCCGGTACGGACGCCCTCAAGATACCACTCGCCACGTTCGGTGAGGCAAATGCCATTTGCAAGCTGACCGCCGTCGTCGCTATAACGCGAGACGACATCAATCATGCCTTCGGAATCCAAGCGATCGATTGCGGCGCGGGCACGATACGGCGAAACCCCCACGCGCTCGGCAAGCGTTTTGCGCGAGAAACCATACGGCCCGCCATTGTCTTCGGTTTGCTGGTCGATTTCCATCAACACCAGCACCTCGACACGCTTCATATCGTTGACACTCGCACGACCCTTGCCCGCCATAGCAGCCTCCTCAAACCGAGCACGAGCATCTAACGCGCCGTGCGCGACCGACACACCTCACGATGGCAGGTAATATCCATCATGCGGCATCCCGCTAAGGATGAAACAGTTACGGTTATTGTATACCGCTCAAATTGTTTCTAGGCAGGTAAACGGCTATTTTTCGCCGAAATAGGCGCTTTATTGATCAAAAAGCCGTACCGGGCGCCAACCCGATACGGCCAAAATGCAATGCAATTACCGCGGTGCTTCAAACTTAGCGGTGGAAGAAACCGCGGCGCTCAAACTTGGGCTCGCAGCACACGTTGATACCCAGTTTGCGCAGTACCGTCTCGTCCGTCGGCGAGATAATCACGCTAAAGAAGGCATCGCAACCGCGCAGCTGCTCCAGGCCCGAAAGGACGCGAGCGGCCGTCTCACTCGTGGCCGAGGTGATCGACAGCGCCAT
The DNA here is from genome assembly GCA_958448275.1 of uncultured Collinsella sp. Classification (GTDB taxonomy): domain Bacteria; phylum Actinomycetota; class Coriobacteriia; order Coriobacteriales; family Coriobacteriaceae; genus Collinsella. Next base: position 28,464 of record CAUDDF010000023.1, on the reverse strand, counting down.
AAGCGTCTCGTCGGTGTGGAGGCGAGGGTTTTTGCTGCCCAGGAAATGCGTCTTGAGCTTGCTGATGGGCTCGATCGCCTCATCGCTAATGACCTCGAGCTCAAGGTCGACGCCCGAGACATGCTTGAGGGCGTTCATAATGAGCGAACTTGCGGCGCCCAGGCGCGTGGAGGTCTTACCGGTCACCACGGAGCCATCGGGCATGACCATGGCACCCACGGGACCACCCGTCAGCTGCTCCCTGGTGAGGGCCGCCGAGCGCGCCGGTGAGTAGTTCTTATCGATGCCGGCTTTCTTCATAATAATCTTGAGACGGTCGACTTGCTCATCGCCCATGCCGGTACGGCGCACATTTTCGACCGCGGTAAAGTAGCGGCGGACGATCTCCATCTTGGAAGCGTCGCGGCAGGCATCGTCATCGGTGATGGCAAAGCCGACCATATTGACGCCCATGTCCGTAGGACTCTGATAGGGGCTCTTGCCCAGGATCTTTTCCATCAGAGCACGGACCACCGGGAAGGCCTCGACGTCGCGGTTGTAGTTGACCGTGGTCTTGTTGTAGGCCTCCAAGTGGAAGGAGTCGATGATATTGGCATCGTCGAGATCGGCCGTTGCTGCCTCATAGGCGATGTTGACCGGATGCGTGAGGGGCAGATTCCAGACCGGGAAAGTCTCGAACTTGGCGTAGCCGGCGGCGGTGCCGTGCTTGTGCTCGTGATAGAGCTGCGAGAGGCAAGTGGCGAGCTTGCCTGAGCCGGGGCCGGGAGCGGTGACCACGACGAGCGGACGAGTGGTCTCGACAAACTCATTCTTGCCATAGCCGTCGTCGGACACGATCAGGTCGACGTCGTGCGGATACCCCTCGATGGGATAGTGCAGCTTGGCGGGGATACCGAGCGCGTTCAGGCGGTTGCGGAATACATCGGCAGCGGGCTGGCCGGCGTACTGGGTGATGACCACAGCCGCGACGGCAAAGCCGTTGCCGCGGAACAGGTCAACCAGGCGCAGCACATCCTCGTCATAGGTAATGCCAAGGTCACCACGAGCCTTGTTTTTCTCGATGTGGTTCGCGTTGATCGCGATGATAACCTCGACATCGTCGGCGATGCTCTTGAGCATGCGGAACTTGCTGTCCGGTTCAAAACCCGGCAGCACGCGGCTCGCATGATAGTCATCGAACAGCTTACCGCCAAACTCCAAATAGAGCTTGCCACCAAACTGCGAGATGCGCTCCTTAATGTGAGCAGCCTGCAGCTCGATGTACTTCGCGTTGTCGAAACCCTGGCGCATGTGTGGCTCCCGTCCCGTTTCCATTTAATGTCCTAGGCGATTATAACGGAGCCCGCCCTCCCCGATACCCAGACCATCAACAGGCACCAACCAAACACGCTCACCACAACCACCGGGGACCCGGGGCAGCTCGTTTAGAACGGGGAACAAGTCACTCAGCACCAACAACAAAAACGTCGCAGGCAGAGCTGAAGCCAGCGAACGGGCACCAGAGCGAGCAAGCTTCCCCCTGCACCAACAAGGGGAACGTCGCAGGTTGAGCATAAGTCAGCGAGCGACGTCCAGAACGTACAAGTTGGCATGAAAAAGGCAAGGCATAGACCTTCTGGTCATGCCTTGCCTTTTGAATGACAAATTGTCGTTCTGGGCGGTGCGCAGCGTCGACTGGTTGCGCGGTTCGTAGAACCGCGCAACATGAGAGCGCCCCCTCCCGCGCACGGAACGGGAGGGGGCTAAAGGTAGGAGTCTACCGGTGGGTTGACCCCACCGGACAGACGATGACCAGGTGATCCTTTACAGGATCGTCAAGGTTTCCGTGGGGTACCCGTTGGGTACTTAGAGCATCACGCAAGCGACGGTCAGGATGATGGCGCAGACGACGGAGAGAGCGACGATGAGCTTAAGGGCAAACTTGAGCCAGGTCGTCCACTCGATCTTGGCCAGGGCGAGACCGCCCATGATGGCGCCGGAGGTCGGGGTGAACAGGTTCACAACGCCGATGGCAGAGGAGAAGATCATGACCATGACCTCGGGCGAGAAGCCGAGCTTAACAGCCAGCGGTCCCATGATAGGCATGGAGACGGTAGCCATACCAGAGGTCGAGGGGATCAGGAAGGACAGGCCGAAGTAGACCAGGAAGCTCATGGGAGCGAAGATCACGCCGGACAGGCCAGCCAGAGCATTGGCGGCAGCGTCGAGGACGTAGACGTCGAGGCCGGTGTTAGCCATGAGGACGGAGATACCACGGGCGAGGGCGATGACGAGAACAACGGACATCATGTCGGCAGCGCCGGTGATGAAGGTGTTAACGATCTGCTTCTCGGACAGGCCACCGATGATACCGATCAGGACGGCCATGAGGAAGAACCAGGTGGAAGCCTCGTCGAAGTACCACTGACCAATGGGCAGGCCGGTGATCAGGGCAGACCAGCCCTGGACGACGGCGTTACCGTCGGCGTCGTAGACAGCGCCAGCGTCGAAGAAGTTGGCGACGCCCTCGTTGAGGTCGGCCAGCGGAATGAAGCCGACGATCATGACGACGAAGGTGAAGGCAAAGGCGATCAGAACACCCTTCTGACGACCGGTGAGCTTGACCTCATTGTGAACCTCGGAAGCAGCCTTGCCGTGAGCCTCTTCAGCGTCCTTGAGCTCCTGCATCGACAGGATGGTGGAACCCTTGTCAGCCTTGACCTTCTTGGCATAGCTCATGACGAAGAAGATGGACATGGCAGTGGTAACAATCCACAGGACGGCACCGAGGCCGATGATGATGGACTGGTTGACCTCAATGCCAACGCCGGTCAGAGCGTCGACGGCAGCGCCGACGGCGAACGGGTTAACCGTGGAGCCCAGGCAGCCGCAGCCAGCGCCGAGCAGGACGGTGGCGGCACCGACCATCGGGTCGAAGCCAGCGGCCATCATGGTAGCGGCAAGCAGGGCGTAGAAGGGAACGGTCTCCTCGCACATACCATAGGTGGTACCACCGAGGGAGAAGATGAGCATCAGCACGGGAATGAGCATGATCTCGTTGCCCTTAAGCTTCTGCACCAGGACGGCGATGCCGTTGTCCAGGGCGCCGGTCTCGGTCATCATGCCGAGGAAGCCGCCCAGGATCATAACGAAGAGGCAGACGGGCAGAGCGTCAGCGAAGCCCTTAATCGGGGCGGTGCAGAAATCGCTAAGACGGGCGGCAGTAACCGCGCCGCCGGACGTGCCGGAGACGATAACGGTAATCACTGCAACAATTGCCAGCAGAGCAAGAAGAATGGTGAACGATGAAGGCATACCGCGCTTTTTCTTAGCGGTCTCAGTCATAGTTCTCATCCCCCCTTCATAAATCATTTACTGATCTCGCCCGAAGCGGCTCTTCCGTGCCGTGCCTGCCGCTCGATGCGAGATTTTTACCAGATAAAGCCGCTCGGGGTGTTCAACAATACACCCCGAGCGAGATGCTAGATGCACTTACTTGAGCGTGGCGTACATGACGGCCTTGATGGTGTGCATGCGGTTCTCGGCCTCGTCGAAGACCTTGGAAGCGGGGCTCTCGAAGACCTCGTCGGTGACCTCCTGCTCGGTGATGCCGAACTGCTCGCACTTCTCGGCGCCAATCGTGGTGTTGGTGTCGTGGAAGCTGGGCAGGCAGTGCAGGAAGATGGCACCCGGGTTGGCCATAGCCATGACCTCGGAGGTGACACGATACGGGGTGAGCTGAGCGATGCGCTCGGCCCAGACCTCGTCAGGCTCGCCCATGGAGACCCACACGTCGGTGTAGATAACGTCGGCACCGGTGACGCCGTCCTTGACGTCGGTGGTCAGCTTGATGGTGCAGCCGTTGGCCTCGGCGATGGGCTTGCAGGCCTCGATGACGTCGTCAGCGGGCATGCACTCCTCGGGGCCGCAGGCCACGAAGTTCATGCCAAGCTTGGAGCAGACAACCATGAGGGAGCGAGCAACGTTGTTCTTGCAGTCGCCCATGAAGACGAGGGTCTTGCCCTTGATGTCGTAGTTGAAGTTCTCCTGGACGGTCAGGATGTCGGCGAGCATCTGGGTGGGATGCCACTCAGTGGTCAGGCCGTTCCACACGGGCACGCCGGACTTAGCAGCGAGCTCCTCGACATCGTCCTGGGCAAAGCCACGGAACTCGATGCCGTCATACATGCGGCCGAGAACGCGGGCAGTGTCCTCGATGGACTCCTTCTTGCCCATCTGCGACGAACCCGGATCGAGGTAGGTGACGCCCATGCCCAGATCCATGCCGCCGACCTCGAAGGCGCAGCGGGTACGAGTAGAGGTCTTCTGGAAGAGCAGAACGATGTTCTTGCCCTCGAGATAGCGGTGCGGAACGCCAGCGCGCTTCATATCCTTGAAGTTCTTGGAGAGCTTCAGCAGGTACTCGATCTCCTCGGTGGTGAGGTCGAGAAGCTTGAGGAAGCTACGGCCGGAAAGGTTAACACCCATGGTTTGATTCCTTTCGAAGAAATGAATTACGTAAGTATTAGTGGTGCCCGTTTAACGGGCGAAGCCGGTGCGGTTGTAGGGGGACCGCACCGGAAACGGAAAGACTTAGAGGTCCTCGCGCCAGAAGGGCATGCTCATGCAGCGCGGGCCGCCGCGGCCGCGGGAGAGCTCGGCGGAGGGCACGACGAGAAGGTCCAGGCCCTCCTTGTACAGCACGTCGTTGGTGACGGTGTTGCGGGCGTAGACGCAGATCTTGCCGGGCTCGACGCACAGGGTGTTGGAGCCGTCGTTCCACTGCTCGCGGGAGGCCGCGATCGGGTCGCCGCCGCCGCAGGGGATCAGCTTGACCTGGTCGACGCCGGTGGCGTCCTCCAGGACGTGCTCGAGGGTGTCCTCGATCAGGCGGATGTTCACGTCGCCCGGGTTCTTGCCGGCGGTCAGCTCGTAGACGCGCAGGGTGCCCATGATGGCGGGGTGGATCGTGAACTTATCGACGTCGATCTGGGTGAAGACCGTGTCGAGGTGCATGAAGGCGCGCGAGACCGGGATGTCGAAGGCCAGGATGCGCTCGACCTTGGAGTCGGAGTTCCAGAAGATGTTCTGGGCCATGACGTCGATCGCGGCGGCCTGGGTGCGCTGGGAGATGCCGACGGCGAGGGTCTTCTCGTTGATGTTCAGCACGTCGCCGCCCTCGGTGTGGAACTGGCAGTCGCGGCGGAAGTACAGCGAGACGTCCTTGTAGTCGGGGTGGTACTTGAAGATGTACTTGCCGTACAGGGTCTCGCGGTTGCGGGTGACCGAGTACATGCGGTTGAGGTTGACGCCCTCGCCGATGACCGCGAACGGGTCGCGGGTGAAGTAGAGGTTGGGCATCGGGTCGATGATCAGGTCGGACTCGGACTCGGAGTTGACCAGGGAGTCGAGGGTCGTGGACGCCGTGAGGGGCATGTCGATCTCGGACTTGGTCATGCCGGCCATGGTCTTCTTGACGAACTCGAGGTTGTCCTCGATGGAGTCCAGCTTCTCGCGGACGATCTGCGGCATGTGCTGGCCGCGGATGCCGGCCTCGGCGATGTACTGGTCGGTGAACTCGGCGCGGGCGCCGGGGACCTGGTCGAACACCTCGGCGACGAGGTTCTCGAGGTAGAGGACCTCCACGCCCTGGTCCCTCAGGATCTGGGCGAAGGTGTCGTGCTCCTGCTGCGCGACCTCCAGGAACGGGACGTCGTCGAACAGGAGTCGCTCGAGCTCGTCGGGCGGCAGGTTGAGGAGCTCGTCGCCGGGACGGTGCAGGCAGACCTTCCTGAGCTTGCCGATCTCGGAAGGCACGTGCAGACCTTTCGTCATGGCCTCCTACCTTTCTTTCGGGCCTTACTGGCCGAATGTATCAGCGCCCCTCCGTATGGGACGCTGCTTGCTGACAGCTCTAGTTATATCCAAAATCAGCCCATACTTCCACCTTGCCCCCGAACGGTTTTTTATAGGGGGTGAACGGCATACACATATACTTCACGCATGGCACACTTCATCTTAATAAAGCGTATTTACGTGCTTAAACGCGTTTTCAATCCTAAAATCAAATGGAACTTAACTTTGTTAAATCATCCTCAAATTGCATATTTCCACTAAAGCTATGAATAGAATTAGCGGTTCATACCGCGTCTCAACCATTTTCATTTTTATTCAGAAAAAAGATTGTCCTATTCATTTCTGGTAAATAAATTACCGTTTACCAGACGCTTGATACCGTTCACCGGAAACTCAGTATAAGGCCCAGCGGATACCGGCTCGCTTTACGGCCCCATTTGTAACAACTTGACTTCTCGGTATAGAAAAACGGACCCGCTTCACTAGGGAAACGGGTCCGTTTTCGATTATCTTCGGCCAATTTAGATAACGCCCTCGAAGATCATCGGAATCCTAGCGATCAAACTCCGCCAGCGCCTCGCCCAAAAGCCTCAGGCCCTCGCGCAGAACGTCCTCGCTCGCGCAGTAGCCCAGGCGTGCGCCACAGGGAAGCTCAAAGCGGCTGCCGGGTACCAGCAGCACTCCCCTCTCGGACAGCAGGCGCTTGCAGAACTCCTCGTCGTCCTCGGGAATATCCAGCTGGATAAACGAGGTAGACACGCCCTGTGGGGCCGTCCAGGAAACGCGATGCTGCGTATCGATCCAAGCCTGCGCGATATCGCGGTTGCCAAACACGATCTTGCGATTGCGCTCGAGGATCTTGTCCTTGTGCTCAAGCACATAGGTCGCCAAGGCGTCGTTGAACACACCGCCGCAGATCATGGTGTAATCGCGATAGGTACGGATGCGGTTGGACACCTCTTCGTCGGCCACGACCCAGCCCACGCGGGCCGCAGGCGTCGAATAGGTCTTCGACAACGAGTTGGTGACAATGGCCCTCTCGTACACGTCGACCATCGACATAAAGGACTCAGTGTTTTCGAGCGGCAGATACACCTCGTCGCACAGCACGTAGGCGCCCACCGAACGGGCGATCTCGGCAATCTGGCCGAGCATATCGGTATCGAGCACCGTACCGATGGGGTTCGATGCGTTGTTTATGCAGATAAGCTTGGTGTTGGGGCGCACCAAGCGCTTGAGTTCCTCGATATCGGGCTTCCAGCCGAGTTCCTCGCGAAGCTCCCAATACTCGACCTCGGCGCCCAGCGTGCGCGGAATCTCGTAGAGCGGTGCGTAGGTGGGCCACTCGGCGATAACGTGGTCGCCGGGCTCGACCACGGCCATGATGGCGTTGAGGTTCGCACCCGTGCAGCCATTGGTCTGCAGAATGTGGTCGGGATTGACCTCCCGACGATACAGCTTGGCAACCACGGCCTTAAACTCCGGCGAGCCCTCGATCCAGCCGTAGTTCATCTTCTCGCGGTCCAAGCGCTCGTAGAACGTGGCGCCGTCCTGCTCATCGAGCGCGCGCAGCTCGCCCATGGTGAGCGACGAGATCGTCGACTGGGCGATGTCCCACGTGGCACTTTTCTCCCAAACGTTGAGCCATTCCTCAACGCCAATCGTCTTGATGTCCATGGCCAAGCTCCTTACAAAAGCAGTCATCCAATCGTGTTGACGTCCCTCATACAAGATTGGGGCGGTGCGAAAACCCGCACCGCCCCAATGGGAGACATCTAATTGCAGCTAGATGTATGTATTATGACCTGTACGGGTCCTGAAAGACCTTAGAGGTCCTCGCGCCAGAAGGGCATGCTCATGCAGCGCGGGCCGCCGCGGCCGCGGGAGAGCTCGGCGGAGGGCACGACGAGAAGGTCCAGGCCCTCCTTGTACAGCACGTCGTTGGTGACGGTGTTGCGGGCGTAGACGCAGATCTTGCCGGGCTCGACGCACAGGGTGTTGGAGCCGTCGTTCCACTGCTCGCGGGAGGCCGCGATCGGGTCGCCGCCGCCGCAGGGGATCAGCTTGACCTGGTCGACGCCGGTGGCGTCCTCCAGGACGTGCTCGAGGGTGTCCTCGATCAGGCGGATGTTCACGTCGCCCGGGTTCTTGCCGGCGGTCAGCTCGTAGACGCGCAGGGTGCCCATGATGGCGGGGTGGATCGTGAACTTATCGACGTCGATCTGGGTGAAGACCGTGTCGAGGTGCATGAAGGCGCGCGAGACCGGGATGTCGAAGGCCAGGATGCGCTCGACCTTGGAGTCGGAGTTCCAGAAGATGTTCTGGGCCATGACGTCGATCGCGGCGGCCTGGGTGCGCTGGGAGATGCCGACGGCGAGGGTCTTCTCGTTGATGTTCAGCACGTCGCCGCCCTCGGTGTGGAACTGGCAGTCGCGGCGGAAGTACAGCGAGACGTCCTTGTAGTCGGGGTGGTACTTGAAGATGTACTTGCCGTACAGGGTCTCGCGGTTGCGGGTGACCGAGTACATGCGGTTGAGGTTGACGCCCTCGCCGATGACCGCGAACGGGTCGCGGGTGAAGTAGAGGTTGGGCATCGGGTCGATGATCAGGTCGGACTCGGACTCGGAGTTGACCAGGGAGTCGAGGGTCGTGGACGCCGTGAGGGGCATGTCGATCTCGGACTTGGTCATGCCGGCCATGGTCTTCTTGACGAACTCGAGGTTGTCCTCGATGGAGTCCAGCTTCTCGCGGACGATCTGCGGCATGTGCTGGCCGCGGATGCCGGCCTCGGCGATGTACTGGTCGGTGAACTCGGCGCGGGCGCCGGGGACCTGGTCGAACACCTCGGCGACGAGGTTCTCGAGGTAGAGGACCTCCACGCCCTGGTCCCTCAGGATCTGGGCGAAGGTGTCGTGCTCCTGCTGCGCGACCTCCAGGAACGGGACGTCGTCGAACAGGAGTCGCTCGAGCTCGTCGGGCGGCAGGTTGAGGAGCTCGTCGCCGGGACGGTGCAGGCAGACCTTCCTGAGCTTGCCGATCTCGGAAGGCACGTGCAGACCTTTCGTCATGGCCTCCTACCTTTCTTTCGGGCCTTACTGGCCGAATGTATCAGCGCCCCTCCGTATGGGACGCTGCTTGCTGACAGCTCTAGTTATATCCAAAAACCACCTGCAATTCCACCTCGCCCCCGAACGGTCAGCAAAGTGCGATGAACGGTATATCTCATATGATTCCCCCATGATGCACTTCGGTTCTCTAAAGCAGGTTTTCAAAGGTAAATGTTCTTTTTTCTAAGGAATTAAGCTAGATTGCACAAATATTTTCATGTTTAGGAATTGCATAGCTAAAACGGTTTTCTGCATATATATGTCGTTTGTTCATGATTCAATTTGGATTCGATTGTATTCAGCTCTCAATCATTCTTATTCATACATCCTCACCAATTGAGTATGGATATAGATTGTTTCTAAACGAGTTGGGCAGTTAGTTGCATGCCTTGGCAGCGTAAGAAGTAGGTAAAGATACCGTTCGTGCGATGCGTCCGTGCCACAGGTCGACTAAATTGAGACAATAGTGATTAGTGTTAGGCTACCGTCCCTTGTGGGGACTGAACGGACAGATGCATATGCCGAGCAAAATCGAAAAGAAGCAAGCCGCCGCAAAGCTGCGCAAACCGCCGCGCGACTTCTCGTACACGCAAAACCGAGAGCTCAGCTGGCTACGCTTTGACAACCGCGTGCTCGACGAAGCCTTCGACGAAACCGTTCCGTTATTCGAGCGACTAAAGTTCGTCTCGATCTTCGAGTCCAACCTCGACGAGTTCCTTATGGTGCGCGTGGGCGGCCTGTCCGATCTGGCGGAGCTCAAAAAACAACCTGTCGACAACAAGAGCAATATGACCGCCTCCGAACAGGTCGATGCTGTCATGGCCGAAATGCCCGGGCTCCTTACCCGTTGGGAGTCCATCTTTAAGAGCATCGAGGGCAAGCTCGACACCTTGGGCGTTCACCGCGCCCACATCGATTCGCTTACGCCCGAGGAGCGCACCTTTGTAACCCGCTACTTCCAGGCCTACGTGTCGCCGGTCATCTCGCCGCTGGTCATCGATCCTCGCCACCCCTTCCCCAACCTGCGCAACGGCGCGCTCTATCTGGCCTGTGGTCTGGACGGCGCCACCGACGAGGAGAGCCTGCTGGGCCTTATCGAGATTCCCGCCTCGATGAACCGCGTGGTCGAGATCCCCTCGCCCACCGGCACCTACTCCTACATCTTGCTCGAGGACGTCATCCTCGCCTGCCTGGACAGCTGCTTTGGCTCCTACAAGCCACTCGACCGCGCGCTCATCCGAGTCACCCGCAACGCCGACATCGATCCGGACGGCGAGGGCGTCGAAGAGGAAGAGGACTACCGCCAGCACATGAAGCGCATTCTCAAGAAGCGCCTGCGTCTGCAGCCGGTAGTGCTCGCGGTCTCGGGGTCGCTCGAGAAGGCGACGCTCAAGACCATCCGCAAGGCGCTCGAGCTTTCGCGCCGCTCGGTCTTTACCTGCGATATCCCGCTCGACCTGGGCTACGTCTTTGGCATTGAGGGCAAGATTCCCGAGCACCTGCGCAACGAGCTCCTCTTTACGCCGTTTAAGCCGCAGCCCAACCCCACCATCGATATGACCCGCTCCATCCGCGAACAGGTGCTGCAGCACGACAAGCTGCTCTTTTATCCCTACGAGGCCATGAACCCCTTCCTGGATCTGGTGCACGAGGCCGCCTACGACCCCGAGTGCATCTCGCTGCGCATCACACTCTACCGCGTGGCCAAGCAGAGCCGCCTGTGCGAGTCGCTGATCGATGCTGCCGAGAACGGCAAAGAGGTCACGGTGCTCATGGAACTTCGTGCCCGCTTTGACGAGCAGAACAACATCGAGTGGGCCGAGCGTCTGGAAGAGGCGGGCTGCACCGTCATCTATGGTTCCGAGGGCTTTAAATGCCACTCAAAGATCTGCCAGCTCACCTATCGCGAGGGCATGGCGCTCACCCGCCTCACGCTTTTGGGCACCGGCAACTTTAACGAGAAGACGGCCAAACTCTACAGCGACTTTATGCTCATGACAGCCCATCCCGGCATCGGTGAAGACGCCAACCTGTTCTTCCGCAATCTGTCGCTGGGCAACCTGCGCGGCGACTACCGCTTCCTGGGTGTGGCGCCCGTCGGACTGAAACCGCTCATCATGCGCGGGCTTGACCGCGAGATTCAGCGCGCCCTTGCCGGCGAGCCCGCCCGCGTGTTCTTTAAGCTCAACTCGCTGACCGACCGCGAGGTCATCGACAAGATCGCCGAGGCATCGTGTGCCGGCGTGCGCGTAGACATGATCATCCGCGGCATCTCGTGCCTCAAGCCCGGTGTTTCGGGCAAGACCGAGAACGTGCATGTCCGCTCCATCGTCGGACGCTTTTTGGAGCACGCGCGTGTTTACGCTTTTGGCGTGGACTCGGACATGGTTTACCTGAGCTCAGCAGACATGATGACACGCAACACCGAGCACCGCGTGGAGATCGCCTTCCCCGTGCTCGACCCCACCTGCCGCGCCCTGGTACACGAGTACATGGGCATGCAGCTGCAGGACAACGTGAAGGCCCGCAGCCTCACGAGCGACGGCACCTGGGTCCCCGTGGAGTGTGCAGAGGGTGAGAAACCCTTCAACTCGCAGGAAGCTCTACTGGAGCGTGCCTATCGCAACGCCGAGGCCGCCGCGCAGCAGCGCGCACAGGAGAAGGAACGTGTGGCCGAAGAAGCTATTCAGGACGAGGTTGAACATGGGGCAGCCGCCAAACCGGAAGCGGTTGCCGCTCCCCCGGTGAATGAGCCCGAGGCTGCCGCAGAGCCCGCCATGGAGAAAGCGCCCGAGCCCGCTACCGCGACTCCGGAGCCCGCCGCCGAGGCAAAGCCCGCCTCAGCTCCTGATCCGCAGCCGACCACACCCAAGGTCCAAGAGTTCCAGGCGACCGTCATTGAGCCCGAGCCTGCACCTGCACCTCAGCCCGAGCCGCAGGTCACCAAGCCCGTATCCGAGACGAGCGCCCGTCGCGATAAGCCCGCCGGCAAGACCAAGGCCATCGAGCGCCATCGCCCCGGTCGCGTGCGCATAGGCCTGGGCCTGATCGGCCTGGGTCTTAAGACGCTCATTACCGGCAAGACGAAATAGTCGTTTGTAGAAGCAGTTTGTAGAAGCGCCCCGCATTTGAGGAAAGCCTCGGATGCGGGGCGCTTTTCCCTGCTACCATGGTGCGAACAACAACGCGAATGACAGGCAGGAATATGAAGCTCACTATAGAATCGATGACCTACGGCGCCGACGGGCTGGCACACGCCGACAACGGCAAGGCCGTCTTTGTGCAGGGCGCCGTGGCAGGCGACACCGTCGAGGCCGAGGTCGTACAGGACGGCAAGTCGTTCATGCGTGCCCGCACCACCGAGATTCTGGAGCCAAGCCCCGATCGCATTCAGCCTCCCTGCCCCTTCGTGGGCATCTGCGGCGGCTGTTCGTGGGGCAATCTCTCACGCACGGCACAGCTCGCCGCCAAGGAGCAAAATCTGCGCTCCACGCTCGAGCGTATCGGCAAGTTCAGCCCCGATCAAGTCGATGAACTGGTGCAACCCATCCGCCACACCAAGGATGATTGGGGCTACCGCAATAAAATCGAACTCGAGCCGACCGTTGTAAACGGCCGCGTGCGTCTTGGCATGCACGGTGTCGATCCTCGCAAGATCGTGACCGTCGATTCGTGCCCGTTGTTCGACAAACGCTTCCCCAAGGCACTCAAATCGGTCGTCGGCGCACTCAACTATCTAAGCGGCAGCCATGACTTGGGGCTCGAACGCGTGGGCATTCGCGCATCGCGCCGCACCAAGGCACTCGAGGTCGCACTCTGGACGCCCACAGGCTCTTTTCCGCGCTCGCAGGTCTCCCGCGTGCTGGCGGACGCCGCTCATCCCACGAGCATCGTGCGCGTGATGAGCAAGGGCGAAAAGAAGGCCCGCCGTGTCTCCAAGGTCGAAATGCTCGCCGGAGAGGGCTCATGGACCGAGAATATCGCCGAGGGTCAGATGCGCTTGTCTGCCCCGTCTTTTTTCCAGGTCAACACCAAGGGTGCCGAGATTTTGATCGAGCTTGTCATGGAAGCGCTCGACCCGCAGGAAGACGAGCTTGCCGTGGACCTGTACTGCGGTGCCGGCACCTTTACCCTGCCGCTCGCCCGCCGCTGCGACTTTGTCGCTGCCGTCGAGGCCTACGGCCCCGCCGTGCGCGATCTACGCCGTAACCTGGAAATCAACAAGCTTGATAACGTCGACGTCATCGGCGGAGACGCGGTGCGCGAGTTCCCCGACCAGGATGCCGACATCTTGGTGGTCGACCCGCCGCGCGCAGGCCTCGCCCCCGAGGCGATCGACCTTATCGCCAGCACGAGTGCCCGCGATGTCGCCTACGTGAGCTGCGACCCGGCCACCCTGGCGCGCGATCTCAAACGCTTTGTCGAAGAAGGCACCTTCTCCCCCGTAAAGATCACGCCAGTCGATCTGTTCCCACAAACCTTCCACTGCGAGACCGTCGTCCACCTCAAGCGCAACTAGCCACTTAATCATTGCTCAGAAAAATCATTGGGAAATCGAGCGTGGCAAGCGGAGGTCTTCGGGGTATAAGACGGCTAATTGTATGCCGCCTATGAAAGGAACCCTCATGCCCAGCGTTGCCGTTCTCGCCGCCGATGGCTTTGAAACTATTGAATGCTTGACCATGGTCGATGTCATGCGTCGCGGCGGCGTGCGTGCCACGCTCGTCTCGATTATGCCCACGCGTGAGGTCGTAAGCTCGCTGCAGATCCCCGTGACCTGCGATGCACTCTTTGATGAGATCAACTTTGACGAGTACGACTGCGTCGTGCTGCCCGGCGGCCTGCCCGGTGCCACCAACTTGCGCGCAGATCAGCGCGTCTGCGACGTGGTCTGCGAGTTCGCCGCGACCAAGCACGTCGCCGCCATCTGCGCCGCCCCGTTTATCCTGGGCGAGCTCGACCTGCTCGAGGGGCACCATGCCACGTGCTTCCCTGGCTTTGAGAAAAGCTTCCCCGAGGGCGCCTATACCGGCGAGAAGGTTACGCAAGACGGCAACATCATCACCGCCAGCGGCATGGCCCAGTCGCTCCCCTTTGCGCTTGAACTGCTGCGCACGCTCGCCGGCGACAAGGCTGTCGAGAAGGTCGCCGAGGGCATCCAACTATGATTTTGGCTTCGCAATCACCGCGCCGCATCGAGTTGATGCGCGAGGCAGGGTATGACATTCGCGTGATTCCCGCAGAAATCGACGAGACTCCCTTCGACGGCGAGGCCCCGCTCACACTTGTCGAGCGCTTGGCACGCGCCAAGGCGGCTGCCGTTGCTGCCGAGTATGCCGAGCCCAATGAGCTGACGGTCGCGGCCGACACCATCGTCACCTTTGACGGCAAGATTCTGGGCAAGCCGGCAACCGAGGACGAGGCGCGCACCATGCTCCGTGAGCTTTCGGGCCGCACGCACCAGGTCGCAACCGGCGTCTGCATCGTTAAGGCAGGCGATACTGCCGCCCCGCATGCCGCCGAGAGCCTGTCGTTTGTCGATGTGACCGACGTGACGTTCTATGAGCTTACCGACGGGCAGATCGAGCACTACGTCACCTCTGGTGAGCCCATGGATAAGGCAGGCGCCTACGGCATCCAGGGCACAGGCGGCCGCATGCTCGTGCACGATATTTCGGGCGACTTCTATAACGTGGTGGGCCTACCCATCGCCCGCGTCGCACGTGCCATTCAAAAACTCTCGTAATTGCATCTGGCGCCGGGTGTCCCCCAGCGCCTACAATTTTGGCGTACCGTACGGATCCCGACCGGGCACAAGGCGCGGCGGAAAACCGATAGGAGTTAAACATGGATACACTGCTCGAGGCCATTGACGTCTGCGATGTCGATGGCTTTTGCTATGGCAACTATACGGACGAGGAGGCCGGCACCGGTTGCACCGTAATCGTGGCACCCGAGGGCGCCACCGGCGGTGTTGACGTTCGCGGCGGTGCTCCCGCTTCGCGCGAAACCGACCTGCTGCGACCTGAGAACACCGTCGACAAGGTCCACGCCGTCTGCCTTTCGGGCGGATCGGCCTTTGGCCTCGAGGCTGCAAGCGGCGTCGCTCGCGAGCTTGAGAGCCGCGGCATCGGCCTTCCCGTCGGCCCCACGCAGGTGCCTATCGTGTGCTCGAGCTGTATCTTCGACCTCGCCTTTGGTAACCCCACCGTTCGCCCCGACATTGAGGCCGGCATCGCCGCCGTGCGCGAAGCACTCGACAACACCCCCACCAAGCTCGAACAGGGCAACGTAGGCGCCGGCACGGGCGCTACCGTGGGTAAGCTCATGGGCCCCGCTACTTGCATGAAGGCCGGCCTTGGCGCTGCCGCCGTGGCGCTCGGCCCCATCAAGGTGGGCGCCGTGGTCTCGGTCAACGCCTGCGGCAACGTTGTCGACCCCTTCACCGGCGAGTGGGTCGCCGGTATGCGCGCCGCAGCCGATAGCGACCAGATCGTCGACATGGAACTCGCAGCCTTTGCCGCCGCCGGATCCATGCAGATGCCGCTCGACCGCACCAACACCACCATCAGCTGCATCGTCACCAACGTGGAACTCACTAAGGCACAAGCCACCAAGGTCTCCCAGATGGCTGCAGACGCCTACGCACACGCCATCCGTCCCACGCACACCACCAACGACGGCGACACTATCTACACCCTCGCCAGCGGCAAACTGGGCGCCCAGGCAAGCGCCACCGTTCCCCTAGACCTGCTGGGCATGCTCGCAGTAAGGGCCCTGGAAACTGCCATCGTAAACGGAGCCAAAACCGCCAAAACCTCCCACGGCATCCCCGGTGCCGCAAAGTAAACTAGCTCGTCCGGTTGCCCGGTGGGCCTTGGTTATGTTTGCTGCTCTACAGTCCTGGCTCGCACGAAGAGCACATTAAGTGCTCTTCGGCTCGTGCGGAACTCGCGACAAACATAACCAAGCCCCACCGGGCAACCTACCAACCAGATTCTTTTCAGCCCAGGCCCCTGTGTACCGCGCGTCGAAGATCTTCAAATTCAAATAACCTGACAATCGATTCTTATAGCAGAGGCCCCTTGGCCTTTAGTTTGATACAAGTTCCGCACGAGCCGGAAAGCACTTAATGTGCTTTCCGTGCGAGCAGGACTGTTCGCAGTAGCAAACTAAAGGCCAAGGGGCCCAGTCAACCTATCAGCAGCGATTACTCAGCAGCTAGTTGAATTTGAAGATCTTTGAGGCAAGACGGTATAGGCCGAGTGTGGTTTTGTCACCGGCACGACCGCGCAGATTGGTGAAGAACCCGACCACGCCGTAGCGGGCACGACGATACATGCGCTCGTCATAGGCCTTCAAATCATTCCACAGCGTCTTTAGGCGCTCGTCGGCGCAATCTTCCTCGGAAAGCTTGGTGAGCACCGAGCAAATCGCCATCATCATGGTGAAGTACCCCATCATGTACGAACGCAAGCGCGACGACTCAACATCGCTGTACAGATGGTACGACTCCATCATGATACGTGTAACACGGAACTGCTGGTCCAGACGCTTGACCATCGTTGCCTCGTTGACGCTCTGGCCTTCGCGACCGATAAAGTAGCGGTAGAGGTCGATGTCGGCGTAGTACATGGTCTTGCAACGCGGTAGCGGCACGTAGGCGTAGATGTTGTCCACATAGAACGTGTGCGGCGGCATGGGAAGGTTGGACTCGCGCAGCACATCCGTGCGATAGCACAGGCTGTGCATGAGTAGGTTCTGGTCCAGGCGGAAATGACCGATCTGATCCCAGGAAAAGATCTTTTTGCGCGGCAGGGCAAATTTGTAGCCAATAGCGGTATGCGTGCCCTCGTAAACCTTCTCGTACACGTAGTTCGAGATAAACAGGTCAACGCGCTGGTCACGCTCTTCAAAGCCACGCAGAATCGACAGTATAGTCGAAAGAGCCGCAGCATCGAGCCAGTCATCCGAGTCGACGACCTTGTAGTAGGTGCCCTGTGCCTCGCGCAGACCCGAAAGGACGGCAATACCGTGGCCGCCGTTCTCCTGGTGCACCGCGCGAATGATACCGGGATAACGTGCCTCCCACTCGTCGGCCTTATCGGCCGTCTCGTCCTTGGAGCCGTCGTCCACTACGATAATCTCGATATCGGTGGCGTAATTGCTCCCCTCCAAGATAGAGGTGATGCAATGGTCCATGTCCTTGGCGGCGTTATACGAGGGAATACCGAATGTTATGACTTTATGCATGGCAGGCGATAATCTCATCCGAAAGATCGAGGGCGGAATTGGTCACAGCGTCCATATCGTAGTAACGATACTCGGCCAGACGACCCACCGGGTGGAAGTTCGTCAGGTTCTGGACGCGCTCAAGATAGCGCTCATAGAGCTCACGGTTCTCGGGCTCAAGAATGGCGTAGTACGGCGTCTCACCCGAGCCGGGCGTATAGGCCTTGGAGTATTCCTTCATGATGGTGGTCTTGCCGGGCAGGACCTGGCCAGTCATATTCTTGAACTCAGTGATGCGCGTGTAATCCTCGCTCGTGGTGTAGTTGACGGTGCCCACGGGCTGGAACTGATCCATATCGAGCGTCTCGAACTTCATGTCGAGCGTACGGTACGGCAGGGCGCCCAGGTCGAGATTGAACAGCTCGTCGAGCGGACCGGTGTAGACGATCTCGCCGCCATAGACCTTACCGTCGATCTTGACGGTGGTCTCGTCGATCTCGAAGAGGTCGCGGGCGTCCACGTCGCAGAACACATCAATCAGATCGTGGTCGAGCATATGCTCAAACAGCGCGGTATAGCCGTCCTGCGGCATGCCCTGGAAGGGAGCCTGCGGGAAGTAGCGGTCATCATCGCCCACAAAGACGGGAACACGGCCGGTGATCGAGGGATCAATCTGGTCGGGCGTCTGGCCCCAC
Source organism: uncultured Collinsella sp. (assembly GCA_958448275.1). GTDB lineage: Bacteria > Actinomycetota > Coriobacteriia > Coriobacteriales > Coriobacteriaceae > Collinsella. The sequence goes on along the minus strand of CAUDDF010000023.1, from coordinate 10,595 downwards.
TGCTTCATGGTGTAATGCAAAAAGACGTTCTCGTAGACGTAATCAGCGACCTCGGCCAAGTCGGGGTCGTTCTTCTTACGCAGCTCCATAATGGGCACCTTGACATCCTTGCCAAAGGTCTCCACGAGCTTCTGATACAGCTCCTCGCCGCGCTCGTCACCAAAGGCGAGCTTGAGACTCGCGTGGTTGAAGGGCACGGGCATAAGGGTGCCGTTGATGTTGGCGAGCACCTTGTGCTGATAATCCGTCCACTTGGTAAAGCGCGACAGGAAATTGTGCACGCGCTCGTTAAAGGTGTGATAGATATGCGGACCGTACTCGTGGATCAGGATTCCGGCCTCGTCAGTGCAGTCATAGGCATTGCCCGCAATGTGGCTACGGCGCTCCAAAACGGCAACACGATAGCCGATGGTCTCGGCAAGACGGCGGGCGCAAACGGCACCGGCATATCCAGCACCGACGACAATCATGTCGTACGCGCCGGCGTTAAAGCCTTCAGGCAGGCCTGAGGTAATCTGCATCGATACTCCTTGTCAAAAGCCACGGGCTCGTTAGCTGGGCTTTTCTCGAACATTCTTCGAGACATATTTATCAGAGCGATTATAGCGCTAATGCGTCCTATAATGAGCTTGCCACACAAGGAAAGCTCAAGCACCGCGGCGTACATAATTGAAAGGTAAACCCGCTAGCAGCGGGTTTATTCGTGAACAGCCGGGCGCCTGGAGCTTAGTGAAACGCTTGTAAGGAGTAACATGAGCGATTTCCTTAACCGTATGAAGTCTGCCGCCAAGGCCGACCTTAAGACGATCGTCCTGCCCGAGGGCGAGGATCCGCGCACCATCGTCGCGGCCACCAAGATCATCGAGGAGGGCCTGGCAAAGATCGTCATCCTGGGCAACCCCGACGAGATCAACGTTCCCGGCGCCACCGTCATCGATCCGCGCAATGCCGAGAAGCACGAGGAGTACGCGCAGAAGTTTGCCGAGCTCCGCGCCAAGAAGGGCGTCACCATCGAGCAGGCTCGCGCCCAGGTGATGGACGCCACCTACTTTGGCACCATGATGATCAAGATGGGTGACGCCGACGGCCTGGTCTCCGGCGCCTGCCACTCCACCGCCGACACCCTGCGCCCCGCGCTGCAGATCCTTAAGACCGCCCCGGGTACCAAGCTGGTCTCGGCCTTCTTCGTGATGTGCACCGACACCCCGCAGTTCGGCACCGACGGTACGCTGATCTTCGCCGACTGCGGCCTCAACATCAACCCGTCCTCCGACGAGCTCTCCGAGATCGCCATCGCCTCCGCTCACTCCTGGTCCACCTTTATGGGCAGCGTCGAGCCGCACGTGGCCATGCTCTCCTACTCCACCATGGGCTCCGCCGGCGGCGAGGTCGCCAAGAAGGTCCAGGAGGCCGTTAAGTTCTGCAAGGAGAAGGCTCCCGAGCTCGCCATCGATGGCGACCTGCAGCTCGACGCCGCCATCGTTCCCACCGTCGCCCAGCTCAAGGCCCCCGGCTCCTCCGTTGCCGGCAAGGCCAACGTGCTTGTGTTCCCCGATCTCGAGGCCGGCAACATCGGCTACAAGCTGGTCCAGCGCTTCGCCGGCGCCGACGCTTACGGCCCCATCCTGCAGGGCATCGCCAAGCCGGTCAACGACCTTTCGCGCGGCTGCTCTGCCGACGACATCGTGGGTGTCGTAGCCATCACCGCCGTCCAGGCTCAGATGGCTGAGTAGCGTACGCATCGCCCGAAGGCCGTACGGGCTAACCCCTGAAAACGTCCTCGACCAATGAAACGCCCCCGTTCTGCTCCTTCGGAGCTACGAACGGGGGCGTTTCTGGTCTGCGGAGTGTTTTCAGGGGTTAGCCCGTACGGCCTTCTACCGCCACGTAGCAATCAGGGTATCTGGGGTGGACGGCGGCTTGGCTACGAGCTGGCGCTGAAAAACTGAATGGATGAGTGCCGTTGCTGGAGGGTCAAACGATGCAGATATGGTCACTTTGGGACCGAAATGTTGGCTGCGGTCTGATGTCTGGCCCACCGGAAAGTGTGTCCCGGTTTGAAGGCGGATTGTGGGATGCAGCTTCCGCTTGGGGCCTGTTTGGGAAACCGTGGGACGGAATTATGCTTTATTGTGGGTCGCACTTTCCGCAACGTGCCTCAACCGGAAAGCGTGTCCCAGTATTTGCGCTCGAAATGGGATGGGGTTTCCGCCGTCCGCCTGCTAGTAAAAAAGGCCTCCGGAGCTGTTGCTCTGGAGGCCTTTCGTTTACTTGCAAATGCGTGCGTTAGTTGTTCTTGGTCAGACGCTCGACGTCGTGGGCGATCATGTATTCCTCGTCGGTGGGGATGACCATGACCGTGACGGCGGAACCGGCGGCGCTGATGACCTGCGGGCCGTTGCCCACGGCCTCGCGGTTCTTGTTGTTGTCGATGCGTACGCCCAGCCACTCAAAGCAGTCGCAGAAGGCCTTGCGGATCGACCAGTCGTTCTCGCCGATGCCGGCGGTAAAGGTGATGGTGTCCACGCCCGCCATGGAAGCGATCATGGAGCCGGCCTGCTGCATGGCCTTGTAGGCGAACATATCGAAGGCGAGCAGGCAGCGCTCGTCGCCCTCGGAGGCGCGTGTACGGATGTCGCGGGCGTCGTTGGAGATGCCCGAGATGGCAAGCAGACCAGACTGCTTGTTCATCATGTCATCAACTTCCTGATAGCTGTAGCCTCCCTCGCGCTGGAGGTAGCACACGGTGGCCGGGTCAATGGAACCACAGCGAGTGCCCATCATCAGGCCGTCGAGCGGCGTGAGGCCCATCGTGGTGTCGCGGCACACGCCGTCCTCGATAGCAGCGAGCGAAGCACCGTTACCCAAATGGCACGAAAGCAGACGGTGGCAGCGCGAGCCCAGGATCTCCTTGGCCATCATCCACTCGTAACGATGACTCGTTCCGTGGGCGCCATATTTGCGCACATGATACTTGTCGCACACGTCCTTGGGCAGGGCGTAAGTGTAGGCAACCTCGGGCATGGTCATGTGGAACGAGGTGTCGAAGACCGCCACGTTGGGCAGCTCCGGATACTTCTCACGGCAATACTCAATCGCTGCGGCCTCGCCGTAGTTGTGCAGCGGAGCAAGCGGTGCCACCTCAAGAATCTTGGCCATAACCTCGTCGTCGACAACTGCGGAATCATCGAAGTGCCAGCCGCCCTGAACGATACGATGCCCAATGCCATCGATCGTAAAGTCGGTCTTCTCGAGCTCCTCGAGCACGCAAGCGATAGCAGAGCGATGATCGGGGAAGGGAACCTCCTCGGTCTGCTTGGCGCCACCGTTCTCGGAATGACCAAAGATACCCATGTCCGAGCCGATACGCTCGCAGTTGCCCTTGGCGAAAACCTCGCGGGTATCGGTATCCAGAAGCTGATATTTAAGGCTTGAGCTGCCGGCGTTGACAACAAGTACGTTCATGAGACTCCTTTGCAGTGCAATACGGTCGACGCAGACCTCTTAAGGCGACCGCATTTTAATAAGAAGTTATCACATCTTAATAAATAGCTATCAGGCATATCGCCCAACGAGCGCAAAAGAGGGGCTGAACGGCACTTGGTCGTCCAGCCCCTCCCCTCTTGCAATTACTTGCCGTTGACGATGCGCTCGACGTCGGAAGCGATCATGAACTCCTCGTCCGTGGGGATGACGAAAATCTTGACCTTGGAATCCTTGGCAGACAGGCACCAAGCGCCATCGCCACGCAGGGCGTTACGGGCATGGTCCATCTTGACGCCCATAAAGGCCAGACGGTCGGCCACGCCAGCGCGGACAGCCGGAGCGTGCTCGCCGATGCCGGCGGTGAAGACGAGCGTGTCCATACCGCACATAGAAGTAGCCATCTCGGCAGCCTTGGCGGCAATCTTGTAGACGAACATATCGAAGGCGAGCTGAGCCACGGGGTCACCAGCAGCGGCGAGCTCCTCGACGTTACGGCAGTCGTTGGTCTTGCCGCCGGTCACGGCCAAAAGGCCGGACTTCTTGTTCATCATCTCATCGACCTCATCGAAGGTGTAGCCGCCCTCGCGCTGCAGGTAGCACACGGTAGCCGGGTCGATGGAGCCACAGCGGGTGCCCATCATGACGCCGTCGAGCGGGGTGAGACCCATGGTGGTGTCCATGCACTTGCCATCCTCGATGGCGCACAGGGAAGCGCCGGAGCCGATATGGCACACGACGACCTTGCGGGCCTCGCCGTTGGTCATCTCGGCGACCTTCTTGGAGATGTAGCGGTAGCTGGTGCCGTGGGCGCCGTACTTACGGATGTGCAGCTTGTCGCAAACATCCTTGGGAAGGGCGTAGGTCTTGGCGACCTCGGGCATGTTGAAGTGGAAAGCGGTGTCGTAGACCGTAACGTTGGGCAGATCGGGATACTGCTCCAGGCAGTACTCGATAACGTTGGCCTCGGGGTTGTTGTGCAGCGGCGCCAGCGGGGCGACCTCGCGGATCTTGGCGAGGACGTCCTCGTCGACGAGGGAGGAATCACCAAAGTACCAGCCACCCTGAACGATACGGTGACCAATGCCCTCGATCTTGACGCCGTTGGCCTCGAGGTCCTTCAGAACGACCTCGATGGCGACCTTGTGGTCGGGGAACTCGATGTTCTCGGTCACCTTCTTGGAACCGTTGGCAGCGTGGGTGAAGGTACCGCCGGTAAAGCAGACGCGCTCGCAGGAGCCCTTTGCGGACACCTTGTGGGACTTGGTATCGATGACCTGATACTTAAGGGTCGAAGATCCTGCGTTGACGACCAGAACGTTCATGTGTCTCCCTACTAACAGGCGGTGTGGCGCCGCCAGGTTACATACGCTTCAATAATAAACCCAAACGCCCTCGCGCTCGGGTTTATTGCGTTGATATATAAGTTATCGGTGCTTGAGCTCCCGTTTCATTGCAAGGAAGAAGCGCCCTCAGATGAGGTTCTCGCCCAGGTTTTTGCCGCCGAGGACGTGCATATGGAAGTGCATGACGGTCTGGCCGGCGTTGACGCCCTTGTTGGAGATGACGCGGAAACCGTCCGCCAAGCCCTTGGCCTTAGCGACCTCCTGGATGGCGTGAGCCATTGCACCCATGGTCTCGGCCGGCACGTTATCGGCGATATCGCTGTAGTGCTTTTTGGGGATCACGAGCGTATGGACCGGCGCCTGGGGATTGAGGTCGTCGAAGGCGATGACCTGGTCGTCCTCATAGACAACGGTCGAGGGGATCTCGTGGTTGGCAATTTTGCAGAAGATGCAATCGCACATGGTTGGTTCCTTTCTCACAGACCAAGGTAATTATATTTGGTCGGGATGGTTAGAACGAGAGGTTGTCGTCGGTGTTGGCGGCTTCGCCGTCGGCGAGCACGTCGTTGCCGTCGACGTCCTTAAGAAGCACCGAGACCTTCTGCTCGGCATCGGACAGGCGGGTGCGCAGGCTCTTGAGGAGCTCGACGCCGCGGGTATAGCTCTCGAGCGACTCCTCGAGCTCCATATCGCCCGACTCCAAGCTGCGGATGATGAGCTCCAACTCCTGCGAAGCCTGCTTGTACGTAAGCTGCTCGACCGGGGTTTTCTCTGCCATATCTGTTTCCTTTCCTAAAGGTTTATCGCTATGAAACGCGGCCTACTCGACCGTATCGACCGTTGCCGTCACGTTGCCGTCTGCCATGCGCACGCGGATGGCGTCACCGGCCTTAAAGGTCTTGGCGCTCGTGGCCACCCCATCATCGCTGTACGCGATGGAATAACCACGGGCAAGCACCTTGAGCGGCGACAGGGCATCTAGCGAGGCTGCCGCACGGCCCAGGTCGGACGCGGGCTTGTTGAGCATCGTGCGCCCCTGATGCTCCAGACGGGAACTCGCAAGCGCGAGCGCATGGCGCTTGCCATCGAGCCCCGAGGTGCTTGCAACCAGACGCTCGGGCAGGCGCTCAAAGTTGGAGCGGAATGTCCCGACCGAGCGTACTATGGCGCCCGACAGGCGATCGGCCGTCAGGGCAAGCTCAGACTCGCGACGCTCGACCATAAACGTTGGGTCGTTGAGGCACGGGCGGCACGCAGCCGCATCGAGCGCATCGCCCAAGCGGGCCGTATAGGTATCCCAGGCGCGGCGACCGCGCTGGTCGAGCATCTCCAGATCAACCTGATTCGACCCAATCATCGATGCCATCGCGGCACCCAGACGCTGATGGCGCGCCTCGAGCACATCGGCCAACTCCGTCATAGCCGGCGCCACCGATTCTGCAGCCGCCGTGGGCGTGGAGGCGCGGCGGTCGCTCACCATGTCGCAAATCGAGGTATCGGGCTCATGGCCAATGCCGGTCACCACGGGCACAGGACAAGCCGCCACCGCACGGGCAAGCTCCTCGTCGTTGAAGGTCATGAGGTCCTCGAAGGAGCCGCCGCCGCGCACCAGCAAGATGCAGTCGGGCGCTGGCGTGATGGCGGCGGCACGGCGCAGGCCCTCAATAAGCTCGGCCGGCGCACCCTCGCCTTGAACCTTAGCGCCCACGCAGACGAGCTCGACGAGCGGGTTGCGACGACGCAATGTGCGCTTGACGTCGTCGATTACGGCACCCGAAAGCGAGGTAACGACCGCCACGCGGGAGCAAAACACCGGGATGCGGCGCTTACGCGCTTCGTCCATCAGGCCCTCGCGGCGTAGCTTTTCGGCCAGTTGCGCCACTTGTTGACGCAGCAGACCCTCCCCCGCCAGCGAAAACGAGCGAGCGACAAAGCTCATGCGGCCCGTGGCCTTATAGAGATTGAAGCTGCCCTTAAAGCTCACCTGCATGCCGTCGCGCAGATCGAACGTGCGCTTGAGATAGGCGCCCTTCCAGATGATGCAGTCGACGGCCGCCGAGTCGTCCTTGATCTGAAAGTAGCAGTGGCCGCTTCGGGCGTTGGGACCACGAAAACCCGTGACCTCGCCCAAAACGCTCAGCTGCGGAATGGCATCGAGCGCGCCGGCGGCGATCTCCACCGCCTGGCTCACGCTGAGCTCCTTGCGCTCCTGATCGTCCGAACCGTCGAACTCGGCGGAAACGGCATTGCCGGTTAGATTCCAGCCCGCCACGCAGCCTCCTTTCGTCATCGTGCACATGGGCTCCGGCCCTGCGCAAATTCAAGTCCAACACATAGTACAGCGCCGCGGGGACACGAATCCCCGCGGCGCCTGCCTGTCCCATTTGTTATCGGTTGGAGTTTCTGTTGTAGCGAGCCATAAGATAGAGCAGCTGAATAATCGAGGTGAGCGCCGCAGCCACATAGGTAAGCGCGGCGGCCGTCAGCACCTTCTTGGCACCGTTGACCTGCTTGGAGCTCATACCCGACTGCTCAATATACGCCACGGCACGCCGGCTGGCATCAATCTCAACCGGCAGCGTAACCAGTTGGAACAGCACGCTAAACGAGAAGAAGATCAGTGCGAGGGTCGTGAGTCCCGCGATGTTCATAAACAGGCCCAAGAGCAACACGATGGTCCAGGTGTTCTGGGTAAAGTTGACGACCGGCACGAGGGCGGTACGCACTTTCATCATGGCATAGCCGCTTTGACGCTGGGCGGCATGGCCCGCCTCGTGGCAGGCGACGGCAACGCTTGCGACCGAACCGCCCGAACGGTTGGCATCCGACAGATACAGGTTGTTGTCCTGCGGGTTGTAATGGTCGGTGAGCTCGCCAGCGACACCCTTGATACCCACGGCGCTACAACCGTTGGCATCGAGCATGCGGCGAGCGACTGTGGCACCCGTATCGCCGTCCGAGCGAACCTTGGACCAGGTTTTGTACGTCGAGTTGATATAGTTCTGTGCGGCAAGGCCAAGCACCGTGCAGACAAGAACAACCAGCAGGTACAGCGGGTCGATGCCAAAGCCGTATCCATAGTAATAAGGCATGCGAATTCCTCCGAGTCGAGTTACACGTTGGAGGCATTTTACCCACTCAACCGGCTAGGCTTCCCTACAGGAGCTCGATTTTGCCGTCCTTCACCGTCAACCCCATATTGCCGGAAAGCAGATCGTCCAGGCGCGAGCCCACAAGCTCAAAGCGCCAACCTTCGCGCAGGCGGCTCTGCTCGGGATGCTCAATGTAGTCGGCCAGGTCATCGCGCGAGGCAATGACCGAGGTCGCAACGCCTGAGCGCTCGGCAACCAGGCGGATAAGCGCATACATAAGGTCAGTCACGCTCTCCAGCTCCGGCGAAATCTGACGATGTCCGCGCACCAAGAGCGGCAGGCGATCGTGCGGACAGCTCGCACCGCGCTTGATGGCCATGAGCGCACCGTCCACGTCGCGCTCCCCCAATTGATCGGTACCGCGAATGCTGCGGAACTCCTCAACGCGCACGGGATTGCGCTTAACGAGCGCTAGCAGCGTGTCGTCGGACATGACCCACTTGCGTGGGATGTTGCGCCGCTCGGCGCGGTCCTCGCGCCAGGCGGCGAGCTCGCGCGCGATACCCAGCTGATGACGGCTGCACGAATTGATGCGCTTGACCTTGCGGAACGCCTCGTGGCGATCGGCGCGATAGTGTGACTCGTCAGCCAGCGGGCGCAGCTCGTCGAGCACCCAGTCCACACGGCCCAGCTCGCGCAGGCGGCTCATCATCTCGGTATAGGCGACGATCAGGTACTTGACGTCATCGATCGCATACTCAATCTGCTTATCGGTCAGCGGGCGGCGCGACCAGTCGGTCAGTGACTCGGTCTTGGGCAGCGATACGCCGCAGAACGTCTGAACAAGCGCGCCATACGAAATCTGCTGGCGCTCGCCCAAAAAGGCGGCGGCGACCTGCGTATCGAAAATCGGTCGTGGCAGCACGCCCACGGTATGGAGCATGACCTCCATATCCTGCGAGCACGCGTGGAAGACCTTGGTCACGCTCTCGTCGGCCATAAGCTCGGCCAGCGGCGATAGGTCGTCGATTACCAGGGGATCGACCGCGACGCTCTCAGCAGGGGTGGCAATCTGAACCAAACATAGACGCGGATGGAACGTGCGCTCGCGCAAAAACTCGGTATCGACGGCAATCGCGTCGAACTCACGGGCGCGCTGGCAAAAGTCGAGTAGAGCCTGATGTGTGGAAATGTACATATCAACCCATCGAATAAGGTTAGGCCCGAAAAACACGGGTAGGATATCGGCATTGCCTTACAACTATACTCGGTTAGTCACAGAACGGGAACGTAAGTATGCGCTGCCTTATCATCCACAACCCGGCATCGGGCCCCAGCTCAGATGAAATCTTCGCATTCACGCACGCCCTTGCACAGGGCGGCGACGAGGTCGTGATGCGCTTTATCGGCGATGGCATGGAACCCGAGGACGCCGTGGCAGACGTGCGCGAGTTTGACCGCGTGGTCGTTTCGGGCGGCGACGGCACTGTCTCCAACGTGCTCGACCAGATGCGCGGATGCGGTGTCCCCACGCTCGTCTTCCCCTCCGGTACGGCCTGCCTGTTCTTCAACAACATCGGCAATGCCCCCGAGGCAGCGGCGCTTGCCAAGGCTTGCCGTGCCGGTCGCACGGTCAAAGTCGACATGGGCGAGCTCTTTTGGCTCGACGAGAACGGCAACGAGAAGCGCCACGGCTTCATCATCATCGCCGGCTCGGGTTTCGACGCCGAAATCATGATGAAGGCCGCCCCCACCAAAAACGACATCGGCGAGATCGCCTACTTCCTCTCTGCGCTCGCCACGCCCAACCCTACGGTAGCGCACTTTACGATTGAGCATGACGGCATTGTCGAGGAGCTCGACGGCATCTGCTGCATGGCCGGCAACACCTCGGTCATCCAAAACGACATCAACCTGTTCCCCGACTGCCGCATGAACGATGGCATGGTCGACATTGCGGTCATCGAACCCGTGCGCACCGTGCAGCTGCTGCCTACTGTGATCACCGCTGCGCTTGACCCCGCCGGCAAGGTACTCGGGCGCCCGCAGTTCAAGATCATCCAGACCAAGGAAGCCAAGATCACCTGCACCCCGTCGCTGGGCATGCAGTTCGATGGCGAGATTATCTCCAGCAATTCGGGCGTCTTTGGAGCCCGCGCGCTTCCGCAATGCCTCGACCTCATCGTCGACGAATTCTCCCCGCTCGGAAAATAGGAGGACCCTATGAACGACAATCCCCTGCTCGGCTTTATCATCATCGTTTTGGCCATGCTCGTCGGCTATGCGATCAACGTGATCCACCGCCGGAAGAAGTAATTCCACATTGGTATGATATTCATCCAATTATCGTCTCCCCTGCTGTTTATGCATTTGCCAAACAGCAGGGGATTTTCATTTCAGGCATTCCCAGCTACTTTATTCGGCTACAGTAATTACAGGGCGTCTTTATTAAAGTAAAGCTACAAACTGAGTACAATTAACCGCTCGTCGCATATTTCATCACGCTTATCGAGTAAGTGTCTTTCATAGATGAATATTGTTTCCAGTTCGTTACGCTAATGGGGTGTCTTTATTGGCTGAAGCCCTCTGGCGACAGAGGGCTTTCGCACGCTGGGAGGGAAAATGGGCTCTTCGGTGGTTTCTGTGGGAGAGATTCCGGCATAGGCCCAGCTCA
>CAUDDF010000022.1:0-33893 GCA_958448275.1 uncultured Collinsella sp. | reverse complement strand
CGAACCTCCAGTCCGGACCGCCCCGCGGTCCAACTTTCTGTCCGCACCCCCGTTTAAGCGTTTAAAACCGCCAAACAGTCCCTATTTCACCGCAACTTAGAGAGGACGGCCTCGGTCGGTACTGCCGTATCAGCCGAGGCCGCTGCATCGTTAGCGCTGAACGTAGGCGCGAACCAGCTCGTAAGTGTTGCGCACGCCGTCCATGTGGCTGCGCTCGTAGTTGTGGCTCGCGTACACGCCGGGGCCGATCAGGCCGTGACGGATGTCGTAGCCGGCGGAAAGCGTGGCCTCAACGTCCGAGCCGTAATGCGGGTACACATCGATGGCGTAATCGAGCTCAAGCTCGCGCGCAATATTGGACAGCGTGGTCACCAGATCGTAGTTGTAGGGGCCACCCGAATCCTTGGCGCAAATCGACACCATGCGCTCGGTGCAGCCCAGGTCGTCGCCCACGCAGCCCATGTCAACGCTGATCATCTCGCGCGTGTCGGCCGGCACGAAAGCACCGCCGTGGCCGACCTCCTCGTACACGGTAAAGAGCAGCGACACCTTGCGCGAAAGCGACACCTCGCCATCAGCAACAGCGCGGGCAAGACCCAGCAGAATCGACGCCGACAGCTTGTCATCCAGGAAGCGGCTCTTGATGTAGCCGCTCTCCGTCACCGTGGTTCGCGGATCCATAGCGATGATGTCGCCGGTCTGAATGCCCAGCTCAAGCACATCGTCCTTGCTGTCGACATTCTCATCGAGCAGGATTTCCATGTTCTTCTCGATGGTCTTGACCGGCTCGTCGGCCACGTGCGCCGAAGGCTCGGTGTTAAGAACCACGCCCGTGTAGACATTGCCGTCGCGCGTGTAGACGGTGCAGTTCTCGCCATCGGCCGTAGACCACTGATGCCCACCGAGCGCCGTGGGGCGCAGGCGGCCATTGTCCTTAATGGAACGCACCATGGCGCCTAGGGTATCGACATGGCTCGCCAGTACGAGCGGCTCGCCCTCGCCGCCAAGCTCAACGAGCACGTTACCCTTATTAGAACGCTCAGGCCCAAACCCCATATCGCGCAGGGTCTCCATCAGATAATCAGTCGCCGCACGGGTATAGCCGGTAGGGGAGGCAATAGAAGTCAGCGTCTTAAGCTGTCCTGCGATATAGGAGAGCGTCTCCTCTAGAGAAGCATCAATATTAGAAGTCATATGCATCCTTCCAAGTAAAACTAAGACCGAGTCCCGATTTTAACCGTTCTGCACGTGCAATGCCCTAGGAGCCGAGCCGCCTCCAGACGTCCCCGCACCGGTTTTGTGCACGTGCACGGTTTACAATCTCAATCTTGCATAAATCCTATTAGTATTTGCATAGAAATGAGGCATCTTTTTGCTTCGTCTCAGGGTGCCCCACCTTGGACCGTGCAAAAAACGGAGTATTCAGCACCGTGGGCCCCAACGGCCCCATCACGAACGACAAAACGACGCGGTTACAGCAGTGTTGCAGGTCGTCGCAAAGCAGAAACTCAGTAACAACCCCCTCCACTCATCGATAGCCCGCCCACAATGGCTGTCGATGGGCGCCTGCGGGCCACTCGGCCCATTCACAACGTTATGCATTTTTAAGAGTTTGTTGAATACTCCCAAAAATGCACGCAGGGAAGTGCACCACCTATCCGCAGCGGGCAGTACGCCTTGGTTTTGTCCGTCTCAGGGCATCGACGCAGCACAAAAAGCCCCGCCGTGCGTAGCACGGCGGGGCCAGCGGCACGTCAAAAGACCATACACCTACGGGCGAAGGACCACCAAACTGGGCTAGGCAGCCGGGCAGATCTTCTTGAAGAGCTCGATGACATCGTCGAGCGTCGCCTCGCGCGGGTTGCCCGGGAAGCAGGCGTCGGCCATGGCGTCCTTGGCCAGGACCTCGATCTCGTCAGCCTTCATGGCCTCGCAGACGTGCGGGATGTTCACGTCGGCGGAAAGCTGCTTGACGGCGGCGATGGCGGCGTCGGCAGCCTCGTCGGTGCTCATGCCCGTGGTGTCAACGCCCATGGCGACGGCGACCTTGGCCAGGCGCTCGGCGCAAACCGGCTTGTTGAACTCCATGGCAATCGGCAGCAGCATGGCGCAGGCGACGCCGTGCGGGGTGTCGTAGTGAGCGGACAGGGTGTGAGCCATGGCGTGGTCGATGCCCAGGCCAACATTGGAGAAGCCCATGCCGGCGACATACTGGCCAAGAGCCATGCCCTCGCGGCCGGAGCCGGGCTGACCGGACTTGGCCTCGGCAACGGAGTCGCGCAGGTTCTCACTGATCAGCTTAATGGCCTCAAAGTGGAACATATCGGAGAGCTCCCAAGCGCCCTTGGTGGTGTAGCCCTCGATGGCGTGGGTCAGAGCGTCCATGCCGGTGGAAGCGGTCAGGCCGGCGGGCATGGAAGCCATCATGTCGGGGTCGACGACAGCGACCTCGGGGGCGTCGTTGGTGTCGACGCACACGAACTTGCGGACCTTCTCGGGGTCGGTGATGACGTAGTTGATGGTCACCTCGGCGGCGGTACCGGCGGTCGTCGGCACGGCGATGGTGAACACGGCGTGGTTCTTAGTCGGAGCAACGCCCTCGAGGCTGCGGACATCGGCGAACTCGGGGTTGTTGATGATGATGCCGATGGCCTTAGCGGTGTCCATGGAGGAGCCGCCACCGATGGTCACGATAGCGTCAGCTTCGGCGGCCTTGAAGGCCTCGACGCCGTCCTTGACGTTCTGGATCGTGGGGTTGGGCTTAATCTCGGAGTAGAGGCTCCAAGCGATGCCGGCGGCGTCGAGCTCGTCGGTCACCTTAGCGGTAACGCCAAACTTGACCAGATCGGGGTCGGAGCAGACGAAGATCTTCTTGTAGCCGCGACGCTGAAGCTCGCCGGGAATCTCCTTGATGGCGCCGGAACCATGATAAGAGATGGTGTTGAGAACGAAACGATTAGCCATTGATAGCCTCCCATCGTGTGCGGGGCATCCATTACGCCCCGCGCTATAAGTCCCATCCTAACGCTTTTGAAACAAAAAACGCGTGAGAACGTCAAAAGTGTTAAAGCGTTTCAACAGATGATGAAAAATATTGCGGCAAAGGAACAGCCCTTTGCCGCAATCGGTTACTTTCGGCAGCCCTCTTTCCAAGCCTCGGCCGCAACCTTCCAGCGTAAGCGCAAGTCGCGCTCGCGGTCGATGAACATGATGGCAAACGCGACAAACAGCAGCAAGCTCGCCACGACGATGGCGTGCAGGCCCATGCGCTCAATACACCAGTTGCCCAACACGGCGCCAAACACAAAGGTAAAGATCACGCCAAAGTACAGCAGGCCGTTTTCCAAAAAGCCGCGCCTGTGGGTGATGATGTAATCGTCCACGTTTTGCAGCGCGTTGCGCAAGTTGCCGATGCACATGGTCGTAGCGATGCCGTGACCGTGGATCTTGCGGAAGCTCTCGACCTGCATGCCGCAGGCAAACGAGGTGAGGCAGTTGGCGAGCAGGTTGAAATTGCCGCCCGGGATAAAGCTCACGCCCAGCAAGATGACGGCTTCAAAGAACACCGTCACCTGACGCCAGTGGATCACGCTGCCAAACCGTTCGTGTACCAGATCGGCAAGCATAATACCCACGGCAAACGACACCACAGGGAAGAAGTAGCGCCCCGCCAGCTGCCAGTTGCCCTCCGAGATGCTTACACCCACGAGCAGGATGTTGCCTGTCTGCGCGTTGGCGAAAACATGGTCGCGCCCAATGTACGAATACACGTCCATAAAGCCACCGGCGAGCGCCAAGATGATGCCCAGCTCAATAGACTCCGATATCTGTTTGGCACGCTGCATCGTCGTGCATCCTCCTTGTTGACGACTCTCTCGTGCGTTGGCGGAAACATAGCCGCCGTTCATACTGTAACCCATTGACAACATGGCGTGCGCGCGAGACGGCTTCCCCAGCGCGCAGATACACAGTCTGGAAACAAACGGCGGGCTCGGCGCCGACGCCCGACGCCTCGTGTACTCCACCAGTCTTTTTAGCCCCGTCCCAAAAAGACTGGTTACAATTACGTGCAGCATACTAACAATGGGAGGAATCGTGGCAAAAAAGCCCCAGGACGCTCAGCACAACCAGCACGGCAAGCATGCCCAGCGCGGCCAGCAGCAAAAGCGCGGCGGTAAGGCGCAGGGTGGGCACACCACGCATACCCCAGCAGCGCCCACACGCCCCTGGCGCCCGGGCCGCGATAAGTTCCTCCCCGTCAGCCGCGCCGACATGGATGCGCGCGGCTGGGACCAGTGCGACTTTGTCTACATCTGCGGTGACGCCTACGTGGACCACCCCAGCTTTGGTATGGCCATCATCAGCCGCGTCCTCGACGCGCACGGCTACAAGGTGGGCATCATCTGCCAACCCGACTGGACCGACCCCGCCAGCATCACTGTGCTCGGCGAGCCGCGCCTGGGCTTTTTGGTCAGTGCCGGCAACATGGACTCCATGGTCAACCACTATTCGGTGACCAAACACCGCCGCCACACCGACGCCTATACCCCCGGTGGCGAGGAGGGGCGCCGTCCCAACCGAGCCGTCACGGTCTACGGCAACCTCATCCGCCAGACGTTTAAGGACGCCCCCATCATCATCGGCGGCATCGAGGCAAGCCTGCGCCGCCTGGCCCACTACGACTACTGGCAGGATAAGCTCAAGCGCTCGGTGCTGCTCGACTCGGGCGCCGACATCCTCATCTACGGCATGGGCGAGCACGCGATTGTCGAGATTGCCGACGCGCTCGACGCGGGGCTGCCCATCGATCAGATCACCTATATCAACGGCACCGTCTACCGCACAGGCTCGCTCGACGAGGTCTACGACTACGACCTGCTACCCAGCTGGGACGACCTTACCGCCGACAAGCTCAACTACGCACGCAGCTTTAACGTGCAACAGCAGAATATGGACCCCATCACCGGACATCGCCTGGTAGAGCCCTATCCCAACAGCGTCTATGTGGTGCAGAACCCGCCGTCGGCGACGTTGACGACCGATGAGATGGACGAGGTGGCCGAGCTCCCCTACGCACGCGATTGGCATCCCGACTACGATGCCGCGGGCGGCGTGCCGGCCTTTGCCGAGATCAAGTTTTCAATCAGCTCCAACCGCGGGTGCTTTGGTGAATGCTCGTTTTGCGCCCTCACCTTCCACCAAGGTCGCGTGTTGCAGATGCGCAGCCACGACTCGATCATGCGCGAGGCAGAGCTGCTCACGCGCGATCCCGAGTTTAAGGG
This sequence comes from uncultured Collinsella sp., assembly GCA_958448275.1. GTDB lineage: Bacteria > Actinomycetota > Coriobacteriia > Coriobacteriales > Coriobacteriaceae > Collinsella. Next base: position 28,611 of record CAUDDF010000022.1, on the reverse strand, counting down.
CTACATCAACGACGTAGGCGGACCGACGGCCAACTTTAGCCGTCCCGCCTGCGACAAGCAGCTCAAGCACGGCGTGTGCAAGAACAAGCGCTGTCTGTGGCCGAGCGTGTGCAAGAACATGGTGGTCGACGAAAGCGGCTACACGCAGCTGTTGCGCGACCTGCGCCAGCTGCCGGGCGTCAAAAAGGTCTTCGTGCGCAGCGGCATCCGTTTTGACTACACCATGGCCGATGCCTCGGACGAGTTTTTGCGCGAGCTGCTGGAACACCATGTCTCGGGCCAGCTGCGCGTAGCGCCCGAGCACGTGAGCGACGCGGTGCTGTCCGTGATGGGCAAGCCGAGCCGAGCTGTCTACGACGCATTCTGCCGCAAATTTGAACGCTTGAACCGCGAATATGGTCTTAAGCAATACGTGGTGCCATACCTAATCTCGAGCCATCCCGGCTCGACGATGAAGGAAGCCGTGGACCTTGCCGAAGCCGTGCGCGACATGGGCTACATGCCCGAGCAGGTACAGGACTTCTACCCCACCCCGTCCACCATGTCGACCTGCATGTACTACACCGGTGTAGATCCGCGCACCATGCAGCCGATCTACGTGGCGCGCGACCCGCATGAGAAGGCCATGCAGCGCGCGCTCATCCAGTATCGCAAGCCCGAGAACTACAAGCTGGTGCGCGAGGCGCTAGAGAAGGCCGGGCGTCGTGATCTGATCGGCTATACCAAGCATTGCCTGATTCGCCCCGTGCCGCCACGCCCGGGCGAGACGTCTGCCGGCGGTGGGCATGGCACCGGCAAGAAGGGCGGCAAGGCCCACGGTGGCGCCGCCGGCAAGGGGCCCAAGGGCAGCAAGGGTCACGGCGGTATGTCCCGCGCGCAGAACACTGCCGGTCGCAATCGCGCGGCATAGGGGCGTCAGGGCGCCAACGGAGGCGGCAGACGCAACTAGCGCGGCGAGGCGGCATGCCGCCGTTGGCGACACGACACGCCCCACCAATAAAATGCCGCTCGCTGGGGCGTCGCAGAACGATTCCCCGGCGAGCGGCCGATTAATATTGTCTATCTCAAAACGTCGTTACTTTTTGTCGAAACGACCATAGAGCGCAAACGAGAGCGCCGCAGAGATAACCCAAGTCAAAGCGATGCAGACGACAATCATGATCAGGTTCATGGGATTGCCGCTTGGATCGGCATAAACGGGCAACGAGGTAATGCCGGGCATAACAAAGCCGAAGCACTTTGCGCCGAGAACAACGGTAAGCGCACCGCCAATGCCATCCGCAATCATCGCAGCGATAAGCGGAGTCCTGTTAGGAACCTGAACGGCAAACAAGGCGGGCTCGGAAATTCCCATAAATGCTGAGAAGGCGCACGTCATTGCAGCGGACTTGAGCTTTTCGTCGGTCATGCGCAGGGCTGCACCAAAAGACGCACCGCTTTCGGCGAGGTTATGGCAGAAAGAGATCGGGAGCAGATAGTCATACCCAAGCGTTGCGATATTGGAAATCTGGATAGGGCTCGTTGACTGATGCATGCCGAAGAGCACGATAAGCGGCATAAAGAAGCCCAGCAGAAAACCGGCAACGGGGCCTAACGTCGAGAATAGCCAAACGATACCGTTGGCAAGACCAAGACCGCACCAGGCACCAATCGGAGCGAGCACAAACAGGTTGACGGGAATCACGATAGCAAGGGAGAGCGCCGGAACGACAACGAGCTTAAAAAGATCCGGCACGACTTTGTCGATTGCGCGATATACAAAAGACAAGCCAATGACGCCAAAGATAACCGGGAACACGGAATCGGCGTAGCTAAAAATCGGCACCGCAAAACCGAACAGCGCAAGGGGCGTCTCGCCCGTACCGACAGCGTTGACAATGGTCGGGTACATCAGCGATCCGGCAACACAAAGCGCAAGCGAACGGTTGACTCGGAACTTATCAGCTGTAGACATTGCCAGCAAAAACGGCAAGAAGTAGAACGGGATATCCGAAATCATATTGAATATCGCAAAGTCGCCGGCACCCGTGTCGATTCCAAAAGCCGCGATAGCAGCCAGGATGCCCTTTACGATGCCTCCCGCCACCAGTGCGGGAATGATAGCGGAGAAGATGCCGGTGATGATATCGAATACGCGAGCCGAACCTTTTTGGAGCTCAGGCTGCTCGGCGTCGGCGGAGACCTCGCCACCCATCCTGTCGCCTAGCATGGGCTCCAATTCGTCATATACCGACCCCACGCTGGCGCCGATGATAACCTGCCACTGCCCGTCTTTAACCTGCGCGCCCAAGGCGCCGTCAAGCGTCTTAAGGGCCTCCAGGTCTGCCTTGCTATCGTCCTTCAGGTTGAATCTGAGCCTTGTAATGCAGTGCGTTGCCATAACAACGTTATCGGCGCCGCCCACGAGCTCGAGGACACGAGCGGCCAGTTCCTTCTTGTCTGCCACAACAATCACTCCTACCCAAGATCCTCGCCATTAGTGGCGATACATTTCTGATACCAATAGAAAGAGTCTTTACGCGAGCGCTCCGCAGTGCCGTTGCCGCAATTATCCAGATCGACATAGATAAGCCCGTAGCGCTTGTCCATCGTAAGAGGACCACAGGCAACAAGGTCAATGAATCCCCAGATCATGTATCCGCGCACGTCAACGCCATCGATCACCGCTTCCTTAAGGCACTTTATGTGCTGGCGCAAATAATCGATTCGATACTCGTCGTGGATGCTGCCATCCTCCTCGACTACATCAGATGTACCGAGGCCGTTCTCGGCGATATACAGGGGCAGCCCATAGCGGTCATACATCTGGTTAAGGGTAACCCTCAGGCCAATGGGATCGAGCTGCCAGCCCCACTCACTCGTCTCGAGATAAGGGTTCTTGTTTGCCATGACCAGATTTCCCGCAGTCTTCTCCCATCCCTGATCGCAGGTGGATACCTGGGAAAAGTAGTACGAGAAGGCCAGGAAGTCGACCGTGTTGCGAGCGATGAGCTCTTCATCGCCCGGCTCCATTTGAATCTCGATATCGCACGCGTCGAAATAGCGATTCATATAAGCGGGGTATTTTCCACGAGCCATCACATCCGTATAGAACCAGTTGGAATACTGGTCGTCGTGAATAGCCTGCATGTTATCTTCGGGACGGCAGGTGGCGGGATACGTACAGAATCGAGCGATCATGCCGCCAACGGGAGTATCGGGCGAAAGACGATGGACAATCTCGACGGCACGCGCATTGGCAACGAACTCGTGGTGCAGGCACTGGAAGATGGCTCGATCGAAGTTCTCCCCCTCTTCGTCTTTGACCAGACAGACCCCGTCCCAAGGCGAAAAACGCGCTGCATTGAACTCGTTAAAAGGCAGCCAGAAATCGACCAGATCGCCCAATTCCGTAACGATTGTCTCGACATAGCGGGCGAAGAAATCAATCGTCTTGCGATTCTTCCATCCCCCATATGTGGTGACAAGATTTACCGGGATGTCATAGTGGAGCATGGTGACGAAGGTTTTAATGCCGTGCTTTTTGCACTCACCCAGCATGCTTCGATACCACTCGATGCCTTCGCGGTTAGGCTCAAGATCATCTCCGTTAGGATAGATCCGGCTCCAGCAAATAGAGGTGCGGAACAGCTTGAGGCCCATCTCCGCAAAAAGCGCGATGTCCTCACGGTAGTGATGATAGAAGTCGTTACCGCGCCTAAACGGGTAGAACTCAACACCATCATCTGCGAGAGCGTTCATTAGTTCGTCATGGCAGAAGGGGTTGTTTTGATGCTTGTCCTCAATCTGGTCATGAGTCCAGGTACCATCCAGCCATCGACAATCCTGCGTCGACTTTCCCTTTCCGCCCTCATTCCAAGCGCCATCGGCCTGCGAGCACGATATGGCTCCGCCCCATAAAAAGTCGGAGTCAAACCCATGTTTTAACTTACTCATTTGCCCTCCTTGATCGGATGCTCCAGCGGATAACCCAATACTAGGAAGAACAAGATGCATAAGATATCGCATAGAAAGCGTGGGCTTATAACATTTTTTTAGATATAATACCGTTTAAGGCATCGATTCTACCGTTCACCCCTGGAGCACCCCATGGATTCGAATCTCAAACAGCTGCTCTACACGCATACCGAGACCGAAGAGTGGCATCGCACGCATCCAGGAGAGCTCAGCCCGCGATATAACAGGGTGGAAACCACAACCATTAACGGCGAAGAGGTCTATCTGTTTGACTGGAAAGAAACCCTCGACGAAAACCCCGTGGGCCTTATCAAGGAGTCGCGCTTTACTGACATTCCTCCTCATATGAATCGGGATATGGAGCTTAACTACGTGTACGACGGCGTCTGCACGTTTATCGTCAACGGACGGCGACTACTCCTTAAAAAGGGCGACGTGCTCATTTGCAACACCGGCGTAGTCAGAAGCGTTCCGTACGTTAAGGGCGAGCACGATATCGTCATTTCAATCGTCTTCAAAAAAGAAATGTTCGATTCGTTGTTCCTGAGCCAGCTACCCGGCGCGTCACCATTAACGAATCTCCTATTTGATTTTGTGTCCAAAAACCGTGAGGCCCGCAAATATCTCATTCTCCCAGAGGAATACGCCCGACATGCGCGACGCCTCATCGAGATGCTCTTTATCGAATATCACTTTAAAGATGCCTACTCTAATGAACTCATGAGGCACCTCGCCGTCAGCCTATTCCTTGTTCTCATTCGAGGACTGTACCGACGCTCCGCAACTGATAACCAGGCAATCATGTCGGACGAGCGCATCGTGTCGATTCTGAATCATATTGAGCGAAGCTACGGCGACTGCACGCTCGAAAGCATTGCGAGCGATACGGGTTATAGCACCAGCTATCTCAGCAGCTTGATCAAGCAAAAAACCGGCAAAACGTTTTCGCAAATCAAGCTCAACCAGCAGCTCACAGAGGCGGCATATCTTCTCAATAACACCGAGCGCAGCGTGCAGTATGTAGCCCGAAAAGTCGGCATCTCCAACATGTCATTCTTTTACTCAAAATTTAAAGAAGCATTCGGCGAAACGCCAGGTGCGTTCAGGACGCATCGGTCTAATTAAAGGCGTTATTACTCAGACCGATCAGCTTCGCGCGACACGGGAATGCACAATCGAAGCAGCGAGCGCATCGCCTCTACCAGCAGAAAGCCGGCGATGCCAACCGTGACCACAAGGTCGAGCGGTGTGCTCACAAACCACAGCAGCCCCATGAGATACGACCCGGCGTTAAAGGCAAAATGCAGCAGGATCGTGTAGCGGAGCTTTCCGGTGGTCACGAGTACCCAGCCAAAGATGAGGCCGGCGGCACCCGCATAGCAGCCCTGTACCCAATTCATGTGCATAAAGCCGAAGATTGCCGCCTGCAGCACAATCGCCGCGGCGATACCCCAGGTACTCGGGGCCGCCCAGGGCACCATGGCGCCGTCTTGCGGTCGCACGTGACGTCGGAGCTTCCAAAGTGGGCGGCACCGCGGGTTAAACGCTCGGAGCGAAAACTCAAAAATGATGCCGCGCACCAGCAACTCCTCACAAAACGGAGCGCCGAGCACCGTGGTCAGGACGGCCAGGTAGCTCGTGTCGCCCATGCCCGTTTCCTCGACAAGTTCACTGTAATCGGCCGCGACCTCGGGCAACAATGACAGTACGGCGTCGGTCACGTAGCCAACGACCACCTGCAGGGCAAAGCCGATCACGATAACGCAGGCAATGCGCTTCCACACGCTACGCAATCCCCCGCCAAGCGGGCGCACGCCCTGCCAGCGCGCCATAAACGAGCGCGGCCACAGATAACGCCACCAAAGCAGCGCCATCAAAAACGACGCCGTCTGAGCGGCAGCCTGGAACCATTGGATATCGAGGTTGTCGACCGGGAAACCCGTCAGCGCCGACACGATGTCTAGCACGGAGAACAGAACCATACTCAGGGCAATATCGGCAGCGACGACGCCAAAACAGGCAAGCGCCCAAACCAGCGCATTGAGCATGCCAACCTCCTCAAAACCCGGCACTTAGGGACGTTCCTTAACTGTCGGCAGAAAAGGAACGTCCCCAAGTGCCGGCAGTTTGGGACAGTCATTGTTGATGAGAATCGGGCGCAATGCCAAAAGCCCCGTTGGGCGAGATGTCGAACGGAAAGGTGCCACAACGATTAAACGCGGCGATAAACATGCGAATGGCGTTGGACGGCGTGGTGCCCACGAGCTGAGTTGCCGCCGCGAAGGCTGCCTTTTCTTCGGGCAAGACCTTCGCGACAACCGGGGTCATGTGTTCTGCCATGGCGCTTCCTTTTTGAAACGACGGTGGTGCGGATAGATGCGGGCCACGCGGCTGGGCGACGGGCTGTGAAGGCAACCCGATTGGCCCGCATCCGGAGTATGTTTCTGCGGCGTTGGTATTACTTAGTATTCTTAAGTATTACCCCGCAGATAGAATACCACATCTGACCCCATGGGAACGGAAAACAGGTCATTTTGTTGCTGAGTAAGTATTTAGAGCGTGATGACGTCCGAGATATCGAGCGCCTGAGCGTCGATGGGGTCATGTGTGGCGAGCAGGAGCGTTCGGCCATCGAGCAGCTCGAGCACGACGCCGGCCGTCGCATCACGCGCAGCGACATCCAAGCCGGTAAAGGGCTCATCCAGAATGACGGCGCAACCGCCGCACAGCAGGGCTCGGGCAATCTCGACGCGACGGCGCTGCCCGCCCGAGAGCTCGGCCACACGAGCATGTACATCGACCCCCGGCACCAGCAGGCGCAACAGGGCTGCGGCACTCGAGGCGTCCACGCGCGCATCGGCACACACCAGCACGTTATCCAGCGCCGAGGCGGACTCGACCAAGCGCGCGCCCTGAAACACCATCGAACACGGCACGCATTCCCCCGCCGCCAGGGCGAGCAACGTCGACTTGCCCACGCCCGAAGCGCCCATCACGCAAACACGCCCGCCCGCGGGTACGTTGAGCACCAGACCGTCGAGCGCCGGTGCCCAGGGCGCACGATCGCCCACGGCAAGCGCAAGCACCGCCGCAGCGCCGGCGCCAGCAGAGGCCGCACGCCCGCGAGCACCGCGCCCACGCGCCCGCACGGCCACACGCCATGCCGCGGGCCCCGAAGCCCGCAGCAACCACACCAGCACACGCTCGCATGCCCACGATGCCGCCACGACCAACACGGTCCACGCCAGCAGATCCGCTGTCTCGATAAGCAGCTTTGCCTGATAGATACGCTCGCCCACGGTGCCCGTCGCCATGCCGATCAGCTCCGCCGCCACGCCGGCCTTCCAGCTCATGCCAATCACGGCCCGGGCGCACGAAAGCACAAACGGCAGGACCTCGCGCCAGGTATGGGCGCAAAACAGACGCCAACCCCGCACACCATGCAGACGAAACATCTGCTCCAGCGGCTTATCCACTTGTGCCAAACCCTCGACCAGCGAAAAATACACGCCCGGCAGTGCCATCAAAAAGACCGCTGCAATGCTCACGCGCGCCGACCCCAGCCAAATGAGCAGCAGAACCACCACGCAGGCAACCGGCGTCGCCTTTACAAACGAAAGCGCCGGCGCCACCAGACGGGCAAACGTCCGCGACCGCACCGAGACTCCCGCCAGTACACCGCCGCAGATCGCGGCAAGCGCCAGTCCGCCCAAGATTCGTGCGCCTGAGCCCACCAGAATCGCCCACGTGTTGGCATCGCACACCAGCCGCAGCAACGCCACCACAACAGCGCCCGGCCCCGGCAAAATCAGCGGCTGTGCCACCAGCGCCGCCGCGAAAGCCCACACGGCAAGCCAAAAGGCGGCAACGGCACCTGCTGCCGCCACCGCCTTCATACGCTCTATCATTTGTCGAGCAAACGCACGCACGGGCTACTCCATGTAGTAGAAATCATCAGCCGGGAGCTTGCCGCCCACGGCGCTTGCATCCGCATCGGCCAGCACCTGCAGGTACCCACCGAGCGCCGCCTTCATATCTTTCCCCGTCTGGCATACAAGCATGCACCCGGGAATCGCCTTTTCGGCAATCGCGGCGTTATCGACGATACCCGCATCGACCACGGCCTGCGCCCAGTCCGCCGGTATCGCATTGACGGCCTTCACGCTCGCCGCATGGCAGCGCAAGAACTCTGCCACAGCCTCGGGATGCTCCTCGGCAAACGCGCGACGAACCACGGTCACACCCGTCAGCATACGCGAACCCGTGTCACCCGCCAGCTCATCCCACACATCGGTCAGGCTTACCGGCGCCGACAGCTTGCCCTCGCTCTTGGCGATGGCCGCGGTCTTGAACGGCTCCGGCAGCACGCCCACGGCAGACGGGTCGGCAAGCAGGGCCGACAGCACCTCGGTGGGCTCGCTCTTGAACTCGAGCGTCACCTGGCCGGTCAGGCCCGCGCGCTCCAGCAGATAGTTCATGACGTACTCCGGCGTGGTGCCCTTGCCCGTCATGTAGACGGTACGACCCGCCAGATCGCCAAAAGAGGCCACGCTCGCGTCGCCCGTCACCACGTTCAGCACGCCCAGCGTGTTGATATCGATGACCTGGACCGCACCCTCGGTCTTGTTGTAAAGAACGCTCGCCACGTTGGCGGGCACCAGGGCAATATCGACATCGCCCTGAATGACCTTGGGCACGACCTCGTCGGCCGCGGCGCTGATTGCAAAGTCGAACTCGTTATCCGCGGCACCCTCGTCTGCCTGGTCCATAAACTGCACCAGACCGATCGACGTCGGACCCTTGAGCGAGGCGACGTGTACCTCAACCGGCTCGACAGCGGCACCGTCGGCGGCAGACCCGGCAGCCGAGCCCGCAGCAGACCCGGCCACGACAGACCCGCCACCACAGCCAACCAGCGCAAGCGACAACGCACCCGCGGCAAGCGCCGAGGCAAACCCCCGGCGCGTCATCTCAACATTAAACGCGCGCATCGCTAGCACGCCCCCTCATTGGGCATCGACCAGGCGTGATGGTCGGTATGCAGCAGCTCCTCGGCCAGCGGCGAGAGCGGCGCGCCCAAAAACTCGCGGTAGCACGCCTGGACATCGGGATTCTCGTGCGAGAAGCGAATATCGGCGTTCGCATCGAGCCCCCACAGCACCTGGCCGCGCTCGGCTGCCAGCTCGCAGCCGTCGTGGATGGGCTGACCGCCGCCACCGACGCAGCCGCCCGGGCATGCCATGACCTCAACGAAGTCATAGTTCACGCGGCCGTCGCGAATCGCGTCGAGCAGGCGGGCGGCGTTGCCCAACCCGTGCGCCACGGCGACGCGCACCTTGGTGCCATCGATATCGGCGACGGCTTCCTTCCAGTCGTCGAGTCCGCGCACGTCAGTAAAGAAATCGGCATCTGGGTTCTTGCCCGTCACCAGGTAATATGCCGAGCGCACGGCGGCCTCCATCACGCCGCCCGTGGCACCAAAGATCACACCCGCGCCCGTGCCAAAGCCCAGCGGCGTATCGAGCGGCTCCTCGATCAGCGTGTCGACGCTCACGTGGCTCGCGCGGATCATGCGCACCATCTCGCGCACCGTCAGCGCAACATCTACGTCGGGCGCGCCGTCCTCGCCCACCATGCTCGGCAGCGCACACTCGGCCTTCTTGGCCGTACACGGCATAACGGACACCACGAACAGGCGCTCGGGCTCAACGCCCAGCACCTTGGCGTAGTAGGTCTTGGCGATGGCACCGAACATCTGCTGCGGCGACTTGGACGTGGACAGGCTGTCAACAAACTCCGGATAGCGCGCCTTCACAAAGCGCACCCAGCCCGGGCAGCAGCTCGTAAACATGGGCCAGCCGCGGCTGTCGCTCTCGCCCTTGGCGGCCTTGCCCAGACGCTCGAGCAGCTCGGAGCCCTCCTCCATAATGGTGAGGTCGGCCGAGAAATCAGTATCGAACACGTACTCAAAGCCCACGCGGCGCAGCGCGCAAGCCAGACGCTCAACGGTTGCCTCCTCGCGCGAAATGCCGAGTTCCTCGCCCCAGGCGCTGCGCACGGCAGGCGCGATCTGCACCAGCACGATCTTGTCGGGATTAGCGAGCGCGTCAAACACGGTCTCGGTATCGTCGCGCTCGCGCAGTGCGCCCGTCGGACAATGCGTAATGCACTGGCCGCACGCGACGCAATCGGTCTTGTCGATCGGCGCACGCCCGCGGGTACCCACGGCGGTATGCGTGGCGCGGTTGGTCAGGTCCCAAATCCCTAGGCCCTGCACGCTCTCGCACACCTTGATGCAGCGCATGCATTTAATGCACTTGTCGTTTTCGCGGATGATGGGAAAATCGAAATCCCAGCCCTCGCCCGCCAAATGCCTTTGATACGGCAGATAGAAAATGCCCAGGTCGTTGGCGATGGTCTGCAGGTTGCAGTTACCGCTGCGCACGCAGCTCGTGCACTGCGAGTCGTGCTGGGACAGCAGCAGCTGCACGTTGGTGCGACGAGCCTCGCGGGCCTTGGGGCTGTTGGTGTGGACCACCATGCCGTCGAGCACGTAGTTGTTGCAGGCGGCAACCAGCTGGTCGCAGCCCTCAACCTCGACCACGCACACGCGGCAGCCGCCGATCTCGTTTAGATCGCGCAGGTAGCACAGGGTGGGAATCTGGATGCCGACGGACTTGGCCGCATCCAGGATCGTGGTGTGCTCGGGCACCACGACTTCGCAGTTATCAATAATGAGCCTGACCATGTTGTGCGCTCCGTTTTCGCTGTTGTCGCCGGCGGTGGTTTTGTTGAACTCTACCATTCCAGGTTCCTCCCTCCGCGGAACGCGCCAAAGCCAAAGTGGTCGCAACGCAGGCAGCGACTCGCCTCTTGGCGTGCCTCTTCCTCGGTAAGGCCCTGTTCGACCAGATTCCAATCATGAATGCGCTCGCCGGCCTCGCGCTCGCCCAGCTCGCAGCGGCCGCACTCGTGCTTGCCCTTAAACTGAACGGTCGGCAGCTCCACGTCGAGCTTAATCTTGTGGTCGAAGCCCAGGTAGCGGTCGATATTTGCCGAAGCCACGCGGCCGGCGTTGATGGCACGGATGACAGTGGCGGGGCCGGTCTGGCAGTCGCCGCCGCTAAAGAGGCCATCGAAGTTGGGCACGGCGCCGTCCGAATCGGTGACGACGCGACCCCACTTGCAGGCGATGCCCATGTCCTCAAACGACTTGGAGTCAATGTCCTGACCAATGGCCACGAACACGCGCTCGCAAGGAATGACCTGCTCGGGTGTGGCGGCGGCACTCGGGGCCGGGCGCCCGCGGCGGGGCTCGCCGATAATCTGCGGCTGCACGCGCAGGCCGCTCACGCGACCGTCCTCGCCCGTCTCGATGGCGAGCGGGGCCGTGAGCTCCAGCACCTCGCAGCCCTCGGCCTGGGCACCGGCGATCTCGGCGTCCTGGGCTGTCATATCGCAGATGCGGCGGCGGTAGACGATGCTCACCTTTTCGGCTCCGCAGCGCACGGCAGAGCGTGCCACGTCCATGGCCACGTTACCGCCGCCGATGACGCACACGCGCTGTCCGCTCAGGTCGGGCAGCTCGTCGTCACCGATGGCGCGCAGCATCTTGACGGCCGACTCCACGCCGGGCGCCTCTTCGCCCGGAAGGCCGAGCTTCTTGTCGCTGTGGGCACCGATGGCCAGGTAGACGGCATCGAACTCGTCGCGCAGGCGGGCGAGCTCCTCGCCGTTCACGGAGTGGTCGAGCTCCACGTCGATACCGGCGCTCAAGATCCAGTCGATCTCGGCCTGCAGGCGCTCGCGCGGCAGACGATAGCTGGGGATGCCGTAGCGCAGCATGCCGCCCAGGTGATGGCGCTGCTCAAAGATGGTCACCTTGTGGCCCATCACGGCCAGGTAGTAGGCACAGGAAAGGCCGGCCGGGCCGCCGCCGATCACGGCGACGCGCTTGCCGGTGTCGTCCACTACATGGGGCTTGTGGTCGTTGAGGTCACTGTGTTCAACGGCAAAACGCTTGAGGGCGAGGATGTTCATGGGGTCGTCGACCATGCCACGGCGGCAATGCATCTCGCAGGGATGCTCGCACACCAGGCCGCAAACGAGCGGCAGCGGGTTATTCTTGCGGATGACCTTGACGGCATCGGCATAGCGGCCGGCCTCGACGAGCGAAATGTAACCGGGAATGTCGACATGCGCCGGACAGCCCGAGACGCACGGGACGCGGGCCTCGCGGTCAAAGCCACAGGAGTGCTCGCGGATGTGGTGCTCAAAATCGTCACGGAAACCGCGGATAGCCGTAAGCGCCATGGCGCCGGCCTCGTAACCGATGGCGCAATCGCTCGAAAGATAGATGGTGCGGGCGGTGCGCTCGATCAGATTGAGCGTGGACTCGTCGGCGCGGCCCTCGAGCACATCGGCGAGCAGATCGCTCAGCGCGCTCAGGCCCACGCGGCAGGGCGTGCACTTGCCGCAGCTCTGGGTGGAGCACAGGTTGACGAGCGCTGCCGTAAACTCAACGGGACACGGGGCGAGCGAACTCACCGCCAGACGACGTCCGAGCGCATCGTGCAGGTCGTCCATGACGGCCTGAGCGTGGCTGCGTTCCTTTACGTGCAGTCGAGCCATAAGATCCCCTCTCACATGGCAGCCCGGAGGCGAGGCCGGGCGAAATTGCTACACGCACAACACTGACCTAAAAAGTTGTGAGGTCTCCATACGGTTCGGCAGGCGGTATAAAATGTCACCCTCAGCGGTGAAATAGAACATTACCGCAGATAAATGCCATATTTGATAAAACGCGTTACCAAATTGCAATATTCAATGTGAAAAAGAGCGCCTTACTATTTTTCCTTTTTGATCCGTTTTCCTCCGTCTCCTTCGGATCACATGATCCCTTGGGAACGGAGGAAAACGGATCGTTTTTGGTGCAAAAGGGCCAGGTTTGTTTGCACCAATCTCACTTGCGCTAGATGAAGAGCTCGCATTCCTTCCGCGCGACGCAAACCTTGCTCAGCATCTGGGAAACAGCGGATAGCTTGTTGGGATCAAGCTTGCGAGCGCCTCGCGGACATACGGCGATGCAGCGCATGCAGGAGATGCACGCCTCGCCAGCTGCTCGCTTGGGGTCGCCCTTGTCGATAGCACAAACGGGGCACGCCGCGGCGCATGCACCGCAGGAGACGCAATCCTCTGTTGCCTCGGGTGCCATGCGGTGACCTCCAGCTTGTTTATAAGGACGATTGCCGGGGATAGAGGGCTCGGACGCATCCTCAGCCAACAGCTTTTGCTGAATTTGCTGAGCAAACTCAGCAAGCTGCGCCGCATCCTGCGCATCCGGACGACCGGCAGCAAACTGTCGCGCAATGGAATGTTCTGCAATGGCTGCAACTGCCGCGATCACCCGGAATCCCGCATGCTTCGCAACGTCCTCCAGCTCTACGAGCGTGTCCTCAAACGCGCGGTTTCCGTATACACAAACCAAAACAGCCCGAGCCCCGTTGCCGCGCACCATGCCCAACCGGTCAGCCACCACAGCCGGGATTCTACCGGCATACGCCGGCACAGAGATTACGGCCACGTCGTCCTCGGTCATCGAGACAGCGCTGAAATCTAGCCCGCTATCGGTCAGATCGACGGTAACGGTATTCTTGTCCAGTGCCCCGGCCACAAGGCCAGACACCTTCTGCGTTCCACCCGTCGGACTAAACACAATTTCGAATACGCTCATCGAGGCACCCTCCCCTACGCCTGGCAACGCGTCAAGCCGCTTTCACATCCAGCCAGAGTATACGGCACGTGGGGTCCCCGTTTTGATGCACCAAGCACCCCAATGCACCCACCCTACGCTGTCTGCCTCTTCGTTTTGTATAAATTACGGTACAAATTGTATATATTTACGGGATACCGCTGTGTTCTCCTGAGGTACCCCATCCTAGCCCGTGCAAAAAACGGAGTATTCTGCAACGTAACCACGCCAGCACCGCCGCGGGCGGGCAAAACTGTAGGGCGCCGTATCATTCTAAGTCCCGATATGGCGAGAATGACGCGCCCCTGCTCCGGAAAACGGCGAAATCTGACTCAGAACGCTCGCCAGGGATATCCGAAGGCCACCGTTGGCGACGTCGGATCATATGCAGACAACTCGAACTGCAGAATACTCCAAAAAATGCACGGCGCACCCCATGGGACCCATTGCCGCATGGCAGAAAACAGGTCCACGGCATCCTCTAGATGCATTCCCGAGGAAATCACATTTGAACTAGCGATCGGATACGACAAACAAAAAGGGCCCCGAGCGTAGTTGCTCGGGACCCTTGGTTCACCTCGCTCTAGCGGGCGATGCGTATGTTACTTGCGCTTGCCGCCGCCGTCACCGGGACGACGGGAGCTGCTACCACGCTTGCCGCCACGGCTGTTGCCATAGCCGCCGCGGTTATCGCGACCGCCGGCGCGGCCGCCACGGGAACCGGCCTGGTTGCCGCCGCGACCACCACGGTAGCCGCCGCGACGCTCTTCGCGGGTATCGTCGTAGTTGCGCCAGTCATCGCGACGATCGCGGCTGGCACGCGGATCACGACGGTCGCGCAACTCGTTAGAACGACCAGCGCCGCCGCGGCCGCCATTGCCGCGAGCACCCTCGCGACGCTCGCCGCCGCGGCTACCGCGCTCTTCAAAGCGCTTGCCGCCACGGGACTCACCGCCACGGGCAGCACGCTCACCACGACCCTCGCCGCCGCGACGCTCGTCACGGCCGCCGCGCTCGTCATCACGACCGGAACGACGGCGGTCGCCCGAACCGCGCTTGCCACCGCGCGAACCGCGGCCCTCGTCCTCGCGCTCGACACGACGACGGCCACCGCGATCCTCGTCCTCGCGGCGGCGGCGATGTGCCTCGCCCTGGAACTGCTTGGCACGACGCTCGGCACGGTTGCCACGCGGGGCCTGCTCGACAGCACCGCCGCGCTCCTCGGCAGCCACCTCGCGGGCCACGCTCTCAACAGCCTCGTCCACGCGAGCCTGAACGCCTTCGCGCACGCGGGTCTTGCCGCCGCGCTTGGGACGGCTCGGACGCTCGCCATCGCCGCGACGCTCGTCGCGACCGCGGTTGGAACGACCGGCCACATCGCCGTAGTCATCGCCGTTGCGTTTGCCGTCGCGACGCGCCTGCTCAAGCTTCTTCTTGCTCTTGGACTTGCCGCGCTTGGTCTTCTTCTTCACCTTAAAGGCCGCAGGATCGCGCTCGGGGTCAACCGCGGGCGGATTGGGGCCCACATGCAGGTCGCCGGCCTCGTAGATGTCGGCGGTCTTGTCCATGAGCTTCTCGATCTCGTAGAACTCATCGACATCCTGCTCGGTCACAAACGTGATGGCCCAGCCCAGCTCGCCGGCACGACCCGTACGGCCAATACGGTGGATGTAGTCGGTCGGCTCGGCCGGCACGTCAAAGTTCACGACGTAGCGCACGTCGCTGATGTCGATGCCGCGGGCGAGCACGTCGGTCGCCACCAACACGTCGACGGTGCCGTCGCGGAAGGCCGAAAGGGCACGCTCGCGCTGGGCCTGGCTGCGGTTGCCGTGAATCGCGGCGGCCTTGATGCCCTTGCGCTCCAGACGACGGCAGCAGCTGTCGGCGCGGTGCTTGGTACGCATAAAGACGATGGTGCGCTCCGGGCCCTCCTTTTTGAGGAACTCGGGCAACAGGTTATTCTTGGCCTCGATGGACACCGGGAACACAAACTGGTCGACGGTGTCGGCGGTCGACGTGGCAGGTGCGATCTCCACGCGGGCCGGGTCGCTCACCAGGTCGGTGATCTCGCCCACGGCCTCCTCGTCGAGGGTCGCCGAGAACAGCAGCGTCTGACGCTCGGCCGGCGTCTCGCGCACAATGCGCCGGACGGCGGGCAAAAAGCCCATGTCGAGCATACGGTCGGCCTCGTCGAGCACCAGGACCTTAACCTCGTCCAGGTGGCAGGCGCCCTGCTCGATCAGATCGACCAGACGGCCCGGCGTTGCGACCAGGATGTCGCAGCCGTACTTAAGTGCCGCGGTCTGCGGCTTGTAGCTCACGCCGCCCACGACGGTCACGGCAACATGGCCGGTGACGTCGGCGATTTTGCTTGCGACCTCGTCGATTTGCTGTGCGAGCTCGCGCGTGGGGGTGATGACGAGCATCACGGGGCCGCGACCGTTGCCCTCGGGCTTTTTAGCACCGCGACGACGGTTGCGGCCGCCGCGCTCGCGCACGGGTTTGGGAGGAGCGATGTGCTCCAGATTGTTCATGGTCGGCAGCAAAAAGGCGGCCGTCTTGCCGGTGCCGGTCTGAGCGGCGGCAAGCAGGTCGCGGCCCTCGAGCACCACGGGGATGGAGCCGGCCTGCACGGGCGTCGGCGCCGTGTAGCCCAGGTTCTCGATAGCACGAAGCATCTCGTCGGAGAGGCCCAGCTCGTCAAAGGCGGGCAGGCTCTCGGTAGCGGACTCGACGGCCTGGGCAGCATTGGCCTCATCGGCGGCATCGAAGGCAGCCTGGGTCATGGCCTCGCGGGTCTCGTCCAGAATCTCGGCGTCCGTGACGTCGGATACAGAATTACGCATATGTCGTTGTTCCTTATCTGCACGCGTTATGGGCACGGCATGCGGCCGCGCGGGCGTGCTTGGTAGTGCGCTAATACATACAAAAACGGGTGCGCACAGAGAGGACGTTGCTCAGCACGCTGGCGATCGCTTTGGCAGCCCTATCACGCGCCGTCCAGACGCAGCAGCTCTAAGCGATGGAGCAGATTCGCCGCCGGTTAGTATACCCGTGCTTCGCATGCCCCCACGTAAACCACAGATGACGAGGCGGACGGGGCGGGCCTGGCTGATTGTCTCAATCTGTAACATCTACAGGGCAAAACCGGGTCCAAATGTTATAGAACAAGACAGAGGGGGATTTCCGTTCAGTCCAACCAAAATCTCTCGGTCTTCCTGCAATTTCGAACATGTGGCCTATAATGTTGCTTTGGTTACGCTATATATTGCGCAGCCATTTAATACGTCGCCCACCGGGGGCCATTAATTCCTATCGCCATATTGGCTAGGAAGCAATCAAAGGAGGTATCCGTGGCAGCAGAGACGCCTTGCTCGGTCCTCTATAACGATATTCGCTCGTTCGGCGGTCTTAAACATCTCGAGATCGCCCGAATGCTCATCAATGGAAACTCTTATCTCGGCAGTACCCTGCTCGAGAAATGCTCTTCCAACCGCTCGTATCTCACCCGTTACATCGTCCATCGCAAGCCTGACCAGTGCGCGCCCTCCATCTACAGCGACTTTACCGTCACCACGCTCAACCTTTCCTCGGCAATCTGCAGCAAGCTCGGCGGCGGCGAGTCCGCCTATCGGGCAATCGCCGAGCACTATCGCGGTCCGGCCGCCAACGAAATGATGTCGGCTCTCGCCAGCTACAAGCTGGACAGCCGCCTATATGCAAATGCCCTCAATCGCATCGACAACTTTGACGGCAATGCCGTGCGCGAGAAAAGCACGCTTTACCTTATGCTCTTTGTGGCAACGGGGGCGCTCGCCGATCCCGTTCAGGGCGTGACCACCGTCGAGCGCTTTTGCGCCAGCAAGACGGGCGGGCACTTTGGCACCACCGAAACTACCGTCGGACGCGGCTTTATGAGCAGCCTGGAGCAGCCGCACACCGTCGCTCCCAACCTCGGTCTGCTCAGAACCCATGCCGACAACTGCGCCGACATGCAAATCCATCCCCTCACACGCGATCCGCGCGGCACCGTGATTGGTTCTTTGCCCAAAACCTCGCCCAGCATCACCGATGTAGGCGCCGACGCCTCGCGCGAGCATCTTCGCATTTGGCTCGAGGGTGAGCACTGGTACGCCCAGGGCCTTGGATCGACCAACGGCACAGTGCTCGAATCGGGCGCGGGCGACGGCGATATTGTGATTGAGCCGCCGCGCGACCAACGCGAACCCGGCAAAGTCTATCCCCCCGTGGAAATCGCCAACAGCGACAGGCTCCATCTGGGTCTCTACACGACATTCCTTGTCATTGTGGACTAGCACGGACAGCGATCGGAAGACGGTCGCCGTCCGTCTTTCGTCTTCTACCTTCTGTGTCGTAAACGACAATGCTCAGCGGTATACGTGGGCAGTGCGGCTATCATGGTACTTTACCGATATCCGCACTGCTCGCGTAAACGTGCGGCAACCCATGCCAGACAAAGGAACGCCATGGATACTACCGATAGCGCCTATGGCGACAAACTCGTCCGTCTCGATACGTTCGATACCGCCGTGGCGGTCGACCCCAGCGCCGAGGACGACGCCAAGCGTCGGTTTATGACGCTTATTCTCCAGACGGCCCACCGCAACAACGGCAACATCGGGCACGTGCTGCGCGCGACCAACACGAGCGGCGAGGTCTTTGCCGTCAAGCTACTCAAGGACAATGCCATCCTTTCCGGCCAAGCCCCCGACCGCTCCGCCGAGCAAGCGGCTGCGCACCTGGCCAATACCGCCGCGCTGTTCGAGGAGTACCGTCATCTGTGCACTGTCTCGCACCTGCGCGGATTTCCGCGCGTCTATGGCTATGGATCGTGCGAGGACGACCCGCTCATCCTCATGGAGTGGGTCGAGGGCACCTCGCTCAAGCAGGCGCTGCCCTTGCTTCCGCACGATGCCTCGGGCGGGCTAACCACCCAGATGGTGGCCGCCGTTGGAAACGCCGTGCTTCGCGCACTCCTGATGACCCAGGGACTCGTAAATCCGGTCGTCCATCGCGACCTGTCGCCCGCCAATATCATGTTCCGTACCACCAGTCGAACGCTCGAGCAGCAGATCGTCGATTGCTCCTTTGACCCCTGCCTCATCGACATGGGCTCCGCGACCATGGCCCTCGGCGATGACACGATCACCCGGCGCGCCGACATCTGGCGCTTTGCCACGCCCGCATACGCCGCGCCCGAGATGCTCACGCAGGATATCGAAGGCATCGCGGCCCTTCGCCGCTCGCCCGCAATCGATGTCTACGCGCTTTCGAGCATTCTGTACCAGCTCTACAGCGGTCGCAAACCGTTCGATGTGGAGTCGACGGGTGCCGCGGCAACCGGTTCGTTCTACCTCATAAAGACCAAGACCAAGCCGGCGCCGCTCGAGCCGCGATGCAGTGACGACGAGGCGCTCGTCCAAATCATCATGAAAGGCATCTCAGTCGAGCAGCGTGATCGTCCCACCGAACAGCAGATGCTCGAGGTGCTCTCGGCATACCTCACCGATGCCGAATCCGAGGGCCGCGAGGGCGCGGGCAGTGACACCGCAATTGACATCGACTCCGGTACGCACCTTAAGGTCGACGTCGCCGGCGAGCGCGCGAGAGAGATCCTGGAGCAGGCCCGGCACGATGCCATGACCCGCCGCCGCTTTATTATCGGTGGCGTTGTCGCAGCCGTTGCGGGGCTAGGCGTTATCGGGGCGGCAACCCATGGCTTTGGCATCCCCGACTACCTGGACGGCATCCGCAGTTCACTTGACGACTACACTTGGGATCAGCTGCAGGAGATTTCGCTCAAGATTAAGGCCACCGAGACCCGTAGCGAGGCACGCGAGATTGCCAGGCGCTATCATCTGCTCGATGCCGATGGGCATATCCCCTATCCGTGTACCAAGCGTGTCACGCTCACCAACGGGCTGCAGGTTGGCGCGCAGCTTGTGGGCATCCGCCACGATGAGCTTCTGGACGGGACGGGCAAGGCCGGACTAACGTTTATGTTCGACGCGGGTATTGCCGAGCGCAACGCTGCGGCTGAACCGCCGAGCGCCGGCTGGGCAGATTGCGAGCTGCGGGAATGGCTCAACGGCGACGGCCTTAAGCTGCTGCCCGACGAGTTGCGCGCACTCATTAAAGGGGTCAAGAAGGTCTCGAACAATGTGGGCGCCGCCAACAGCGCATCGTGCCTGAGCGAGTTGCCCGCAACCCTTTGGCTGCCCGCCATGGTCGAGCTGTGCGGTACGCAACCGCCCGATTCGTTTACCGAGGGCTATCACTACCTGGCAGACATCTACAACGGCGAGGGCAGGGAGTATCAGCTCTTCCGCGAGCTCAAGGTGAGCCCGTATTCCACGAACGAGACGATGGTCCGCCAGTGGAAGGGCAAGGACACCTGTTGGTGGGAGCGCACGGTGAGCCCCGACACATCGGAGAGCGAAGGCACGCTCTATATGAACCGCGTGGGGCACGACGGCGACGTCTTTACGTACGCAACGCCTGCGGAAAAGCCAAGCAAGCTAACCTGTGTGATCCCCGGGTTCTGTATCTAGGCGGCGGGCGTCTTGCCGTGACGGGACCCCTCCCCGGCAATTGTCTCGATCTGTAACAGTAAGGGGTCAAAAACCTCTCTAGATGTTACAAATCAAGACATTTGAGTTGACCGCGGACGGTTTGTCTCGATCTGTAACATCTAGCAGGAAAAACGGTCCTTAGGCGTTACAGGTTGAGACGTTAAGTTGTGGCTCGATGTAATATCTAGATCTGTAACAGTTACTCGACAAAAACGGGTCTAGTTGTTACAGATTGAGACATTAGACCGGCTACGGTCCGCCGACCTGGCTATCACCTCGGCCAATAACAGAATGGCATACATTTCAATCTCCACTGTACACCCCCAGGGGGTATGGGTGTATAGTATCAGCAGGTTAACAATTCCAACACCGAACCACAGAAAGGAGAAGCCATGGCTCAAGATAAGTTCGACGTGGGCGGCATGACGTGCGCCGCGTGCCAAGCGCACGTGGACCGTGCCGTCAGCAAACTCGACGGCGTCCAAAGCGTCGCGGTCAACCTGCTTGCCGGCTCCATGCTGGTCGACTACGACCCCGCACAGGTCTCCCCCGATGACATCTGCACCGCCGTCGACCACGCGGGCTACTCGGCCTCACCCGTCGACGCAGGCACCGGTGCCGCCGGCTCAAGCGGCAGCACGCAAGTCAGGTCCGGCGCCGCCCATATGGAGTCGCCAACCAAAAAGCTGGAGGCCGCCGCCTCTGCCATGCGCACTCGTCTCATCGTCTCGATCACATTCCTTATCCCACTGTTCTACATAGGCATGGGGCACATGCTCGGCTGGCCGCTGCCCGGCATTTTCACCGACCATACCCACAGCATGACGCTCGCCCTCACCGAGCTCGTCCTGCTCATCCCCATCGTCTATGTCAACGACGCGTACTTTATCAACGGGTTTAAATCGCTCGCGCACGGCGCACCCACCATGGACGCCCTCATCGCCGTGGGCGCCACCGCTTCCATCGCCTGGTCGCTCTACGCCATGTTCATCATGGCCGACCAGTTAGCCGCGGGTCAGATCCACGAGGCCATGATGACAGGCATGGACAATCTGTATTTTGAGAGCGCGGGCACGATCCTGTCGCTCGTCACCGTGGGCAAATACCTCGAGACGCGCAGCAAGTCCAAAACCGGCGGCGCCATCGAGGCGCTCATCGACCTGGCGCCCAAGACCGCGACCGTCGTTGCCGACGACGGCACCGAGACCACCGTCGACGTCGACAGCATCCTTCCCGGTCAGGTCTTGCGCGTGCGCCCCGGAGAGTCCATCCCTGTCGACGGCGTGGTGCTCGAGGGCAGCTCGGCCGTGGACGAGAGCGCGCTCACCGGCGAGTCCATCCCCGTGGAAAAGACCGACGGCGACACCGTCAACGCCGCCACGGTCAACCGCACCGGATCGTTTACCTTCCGTGCCACACGCGTGGGTGCCGACACGTCGCTTGCCAAGATCATCCAACTCGTCGAGGACGCCAATGCCACCAAGGCGCCTATCGCTCGCCTGGCCGACAAAGTCGCCGGCGTGTTTGTGCCCGTGGTGTTTGCAATCTCGGCCGTGACCTTTGCGGTGTGGATGGCACTGACCGGCAGCATAAACGAGGCGCTCACCTCCGCCGTGGCAGTGCTGGTGATCAGCTGTCCGTGTGCACTGGGTCTGGCCACGCCCGTCGCCATTATGGTTGGCACCGGCAAGGGCGCCGAGATGGGCATTCTGTTTAAGAGTGCCGAGGCGCTGGAGAATCTGCGCAACGTGGGCACCGTGGTGCTCGACAAGACCGGAACCGTCACCCGCGGCAAGCCCGCCGTGACCGATATCGTGGTAGCCACGCGCGCCGACGGCTCGCCCGCTATGAGTGAAAAGGCGCTGCTCAAGCTGGCTGCCGCGCTGGAGCGCTCGAGCGAGCACCCGCTGGCCGAGGCGATTATGACCGAGTGCGAGACGCGCGGAATCGTCGCACGCATGGTCGAGGACTTTGCCGCCGTGCCCGGTCGCGGCGTCACGGCGCGCGAGGGGCAAAACGCCATCGCCGCCGGAAATATGCGTCTGATGAACGAGCTGGGCGCGGAGGTGCCCGCCGGTCTTGCCGAGCAGTTCGCTGCCGAGGGCAAAACGCCGCTGTTCTTTGCCAAGAACGGTGAGCTTGTCGGCACCATCGCCGTGGCTGACGAGGTCAAAGAGACGAGCGCCGAGGCCATCGCCGCGCTCCGCAAGCTCGGCGTCAACGTGCGCATGCTCACCGGCGACAACCGCGTGACGGCAGAGGCCATCGCCCGCCGCGTGGGGCTCACCAGCGAACAGGTCATCGCCGACGTCCTCCCCGCCGACAAGGAACGCCACGTGCGCGAAATGCAGGATGCGGGCGGCAAGGTCGCCATGGTGGGCGACGGCATCAATGACTCCCCCGCCCTGGCGCGCGCCGACGTGGGCCTCGCTATCGGCACCGGCGCCGACATCGCCAAGGAGGGCGCCGACGTGGTGCTCATGCGCAGCGACCTCATGGACGTCGCCCGCGCCATCGAGCTTTCGCGCGCCACGATCCGCAACATCAAGCAGGACCTGTTCTGGGCACTGTTCTACAACGGCATCGGCATTCCGCTCGCCGCGGGCGTGTTCTTCCCCCTCACCGGCTGGCAGCTCTCGCCGATGTTTGGCGCCGCTGCCATGAGTCTGTCGAGCGTGTGCGTCGTGTCCAATGCACTGCGCCTGCGAACCTTTAAGCCTAAAGTGGCAAAATAGGCTCACCATTAAGTCCATTTAGAACGGGTTTTCTAGGTGCCCGAGATTGACCTGAAAGAGGAGCGACGCGTACTTTAGTACGCGAGCGACGGCTTGAAGGTCAAGGTCGGGTGCCTGGGAAAGCCGACACTACAGAGAGGAATTCCCATGCGTTTCACAATTAAGACTTCCGGCCTTATGTGCGGCCACTGCGACGCTACTGTCGAGACGGCACTGCTCAACGTTGCCGGCGTGACCGACGCCGACGCCGATCACGAGACCCAGACCGTCCAGGTGGAGTGCGCCGACACCGTGACCGCCGAGCAGCTCGCCGCCGCCGTCGAGGCCGCAGGCGAGAAGTTCCACGCCCTGTCCGTGACCGCCGCGTAGCAGGCGCTGCCTACTCAATCCTCAGAAGTTGCGGTGAAATAGTTCCTGTTTTAGCGCTTCAATCCTGCAAACAAGAACTATTTCACCGCAACTGACGGGGGCAACCGGAAGATCGACCAGAAACGAGGACCCGCCATGATGGCAGACCACAAATCGGTGACCCGCATGCTCAAGACGGCACGCGGCCAGATCGACGGCATCTTGCGGATGGTTGATGAGGACCGCTATTGCGTCGATATTTCCACGCAGCTCATGGCCACACAGGCGCTCCTCGCGCGCATTAACGCCGACGTGCTCAAGGCGCATATCGAGGGCTGCGTGACTTCGGCAATCGAATCGGGCGACGAAGACCTCAAAGCCGCCAAGCTCGCCGAGATCGAACGCGTCGTCGACAAGCTCTCCAAGTAATTGGGGCATTGGGGACAGACTTCTTTGCACCATCTTGGTGTTCCGGGGACAGGCATGTTTGCACCACACTAGTGCAGATTAACCTGTCCCCCTTGCTCTAAATCGGGTATAAAGGCGTGCAGTATATCGAACGAAAGGCAATTTGCATGAATGACTTTATGAAGGGTCGCAATGGCGCCGACGAGCTCACCATCGTGATGGGTTTTGTCGGCATCGTCATCGCAATGATCGGATCGATGGCCCGCATCCAGTGGCTCAGCTGGATCGCCATCGCCGTGATCGTGCTTGGCGTGCTGCGCGGCCTGTCCAAAAATATCGATGCACGTCGCAAGGAGAACGAGTCCTTTGTCGCCGCGACCGCCAATGTTCCCGGCTTGGGCAAGTTTGTCGCCAGCTTGGGCGCCGGCGCCGCAGCGGCCAGCACCTCACGCGCAGCCGGAACGAGCAAGGAAGACTTTGAGCGCGCCAAGCGCACAGCCAAGAAGATGTGGAAGGGTCGCAAGACCACGGCATACCTCAAGTGCCCCAACTGCGGCCAGATGCTCTCCGTCCCCAAGGGCAAGGGCAAGATCCGCGTCACCTGCCCCAAGTGCCACGCCAAGATGGAGACGCGCTCATAGCCGCCATACCATGGGACAAATAAAAGCCGAGGCCTCGCACTGGGACCTCGGCTTTTTCTGATTATGACAAAAGGATTGTCCCTTTGTCGCATCGCCATATCGCGCGCTTACGCCACGCCGTCGCGGGCGAGCTCCTCGGCCAGCGCCTCGGACGGCATGGCCATAATCGTGTCGAGCTCGGCGTCCACCTCGGGAATGCGCTTCACCTTGAGCTTGCGCACCAAATCACCACGGCACATCACGTGCGTCGGCTCACGCAGTGCGCACAAGTCATCGAGCGGGTTCTTGCGCGTCACCAGGATATCGGCGGCCTTGCCGCACTCGATTGTACCGGTCTCGCCGCCCAGCCCCAGCAGCTCGGCATTGACCTGCGTGGCTGTATGCAGCGCGAAGGCGTTACTCACGCCGACATACTTGGCAAAATAGGCCACCTCACGCCACATGTCGTACTGCGTCACGAACGGGCAGCTCGAGTCCGTGCCAAGGCCCACCTTAACGCCAGCTTCCAGTGCGGCACGGGCGCTCTCGATGATGCCCGAGCACACGATGTCGCCGTTCTTCTTTTGTGTATCGGTCGAATGGGTCTTTTCCGGGTCGAGCAATACAAACGGCAGCGCCGGGCTGATAGTGCAGGTAACGTTGGGCGCACGCCCCTCGAGCTGCGTGCCCGCGGCGCCGCGGTACAGTTCCAGGATCTCGGGCGTCAACGGAGCGCCGTGCTCAATCGTGTCAACGCCGGCCTCAAGCGCGGCCTTCACACCTTCGGTGCTCTCGACATGGGCCATGACCGGAAGCCCCGTATCGTGTGCCGCCTTGCACGCCGCCGCGGCAACCTCCACCGGCATGCGCAGCACGCCCGGCTCGCCCACCTCAGTCGCATCGAACACGCCGCCCGTTACGAACAGCTTAATGACGTCGGCACCGCGCGCATACAGGTCGCGCACTTGTTCGGCTGCCTCGTCGGGGGTATTTGCCACCTGGGCGAACAAGCCAGCACCATGGCCGCCCGGCACCGTGACGCCCGTTCCCGGCGCCACCAGGCGAGGACCTTGATACTTACCGGCATCGATAGCATCGCGCACGGCAAGATCGGCAAACAGCGGGTCGCCCGCACCGCGCACCGTGGTCACGCCGCTTGCAAGCTGCTGCTGGGCGCTGCCTTTGAGGATATGGCGCACGATGGCGCGCCCCACGGGATTATCGAGCTTCTTCATCAGCGCGCCCGCATCGCCGGCCGAGACAGGCTTGCCCGAGCCGCACAGGTGCACGTGCATATTGATGAGACCGGGCATGAGATACGCACCGCCCAGGTCGATAACCTCGGCACCCGCGGGCGCCTGCGCCACAGCACTCGGCCCCATCCAGGTGATAACGCCGCGCTCAACAGTCACGGCCATATCGGGCTGCGGCTCCATATGCTCCGAACCATCCAGGACGGTCGCATTGATAAACAACGTGGAACGATCGGCAGACGCCGTATCGAGCTCCTCCCTCACGATTAACTTGAACATTTGTCCATTATCACCTAGTCCCGCTGGATTGCTGCAGACGCATCGGTTAACGGAGGGAAGAGGGGATGTGGGGGGGGCGGAATACGTTGCAGCCCCACCCCAGCGACACCAGGGAAATGTCTCGAACTGTAACAGGTACAGGGTTATTGGACCCCTTGATGTTACAGATCGAGACATTCGGTCGACGTTTCACCGGTTTGTCTCGATCTGTAACAGTTACGAGCTCAAATAACCTCTAAACGTTACAGATCGAGACAAAACCTCTCAGCGCCCATACCACCGACGTCTCCACTCCTCAGCCAATTTCGCCTGCCGAGGAATACCCGCCAGCCTCATTTTCTCGACCAGCTTCCCCGGGTCTTTGAGTTCGTTAAACGTAAACCGAAGCACCTTATGCCCGAGCATTGTCAGATGGGACTCCCGTTGACGTTCTGCCACGAATGGGTCGACCGACTCCCGGCCCTCGCCGTTCTGCAAGGTGTACTTCCCCTTTCCGTCGAGTTCGCCGATGACACACGTCCCGTCCTCGAGCCGCCAAAAATAGTCGACGCGAAACACCTGGCTCGGATCGAGCGGGTCGCGAAACTCCACCTGCAGCTCCGGAACCGGAAAGCCGTACGCAATAAAGAACGCTCGGAACCGAGACTCGCCGCCGTTTTCGGACAGCCCGTCCGCATACGACGCAATCACCTGTGCCCTGCGATACCCTCGCCTGCCCTCGCAATCGGCGCGGAGGCGCTCGCACAAATCCCCGCGTGATACGCCTTTCGCCCGCAGTGCAGAATCGGCAATCGCCAACCCGTAGGAGAAAGGCGCACGCAGCAAGCAATCATCCACCGTGCGCCAAAACGACGTCACCCGCACGCCATCGACACGCTCGAGCACGCCCGCCATCTGCGGACGCAACAGCCTATATCCCGTACTCAACGCCACCGAACAACCCGTCTTGACCAAGTAACGCGGCCCGAGTAGATCATTCGGCACCTCCAGATTCCATATCAGCGCGGCGTCATATCCCCAAAACGCCCAATCGGGGTGAAACTCGGCAAGCCCCTTGATGGTCCACCGCGCCCGCTCTGGCGGCGTCAATGCATCCCATTCATGCTGAAAACAGAATAGGTGCGATTCGGGCTCCGCAATATCGTCGGTTCCAACATGGCGTCGCAACCACATGAGCTCGGTATTGTCATGCGTTGCGAGCAGCGTACCTTGCTCGGTCGCCTCCGTGAGCCGCGCGAGCATCCTATTCCGCGCCAACGTGTTGCGAGTCGTATGCTTGTGTTTGAGAACGGTATTAGACACTTCCATCACTACCACATCGGACAAATGGACCATCACCGCTGTTGCCTCCGCTGACAAATGTCTTGATCTGTAACAGGAAGACAGTCTTTGAGCCTCTAGTTGTTACAGAACAAGATCTTTCAGCACCGCGTCCAGCCTTTGTCTCAATCTGTAACAGCAAGGTCGACTTTTAGCCTGTAGATGTTACAGATCGAGACATTCTCCCAA
The DNA here is from genome assembly GCA_958448275.1 of uncultured Collinsella sp. Classification (GTDB taxonomy): domain Bacteria; phylum Actinomycetota; class Coriobacteriia; order Coriobacteriales; family Coriobacteriaceae; genus Collinsella. Next base: position 1,158 of record CAUDDF010000022.1, on the reverse strand, counting down.
CCCGTTGCCGAACATCTCAATCCGTAACAGTTACGAGCCCAAACAGCCGCCAAACGTTACAGATTGAGACAAAGTCAGGGCAGCAGGGCGACACCAGTCACATCCTCTACTCCCACTCCTGCTCGTAGATGTTGAGGGACCTTACGTAGCGCCCCTGGGCGCCCATGATGTCGCGGACCAGGCGCAAAAAGAAGCTGATGCACGAGGTGTCAAAGCCATCCTGCAGGTCCTCCGGATGCACCGCACCCGGCCCATCGACCCCCGTGTCACTCAGGCGCGCGATGTCATACAGATAGAGCTGTCCCGCCACCAGCCAGACATCGTCGACGCAGGCGAGGCGCACCGCAATCGCACCGTCGCCCCAATGTTCCTTTTGCACGATATGCGGGTCGTAGACATCAAAGCGGTGGTCGGTGCGCGTATCCTTCAGCGCAACCATGCCGTTCGCAGGATCCTTGTCCAAAATGCCAAAGCGCGAGAAATACTGCGTGTCGCGTACCTGCTCGAGCCGCTTGAGCGAAGCAGGCGAAAGCGATGCCGGCGGCTCGTCAACATATAGCTCGAGCAGCGTCTTGCCATGGCGATAGGGGCGCTCGAAGAGCAGCCAATCGGTAAATGCCATGTTGTAGGCCATGATTTCGTTTTGCGAAGGCTCGGTGCAATAGCTGAGCCACGGGTCGACAATGATCTCGAACTGTTCGCGCGCCGGCTCCAAAAACTGAAACTTCCGCAGCATCCAAAAATGGGCCATGTCGGCAATATCGTTGCCGACGGCTTCAGCCAGATGTGCTCGGTCTAAAACGTGGTCAGTCACGGCATCCTCCTCAAACTGATGAACCTCAATTTGAGCTTACGAGGAGGGTGGGCAGCCACGACCAGCGCGGGCAAAATAGGCCTCCGACTGCAAACCAGATGCTGACCAAACACTTGACGAAAAGCTTGACCGAAAATGCGCACCATAACAAAACCGCAGGTAAACATAGACGGCCAACCCGCCCTTTTGAGCCAGGTACCCGCAGCCACCACAGAAACAACAGGTGACCACAGCCCAAGAAGTCGACAAATGAACACCCGTACGTCGACAAACGAGCAAATCGCTCGCAAAGAACGTCCATTACAGTCGAAATTGTCAGCCCGGGCCCGTCTCGGGCTACGATT
>CAUDDF010000021.1:0-34183 GCA_958448275.1 uncultured Collinsella sp. | reverse complement strand
CGGTCGCCCACGCGCCACAAGTAGTCGACGCGATACGGTCGTCCCGGCTCAACCGGGTCGAACAGCTCAACTTGCAACTCCGGCGTCTGCCAGCCGCGCTCGATCATCAGGGCACGCGCCTTGGACTCGCCGCCGCTTTCCGACAGCCCATCGGCACATCGTGCAACCCTGCGCGCCGTCACAACACCGCGACGATTCAGGCCAAGCTTGTCGACAGTCTCAACGAGATGCTCCTTCGACAAAAGTTGCTCATGGAGCGCCGAATCCGCGATGATCAGTCCCTCGACAAACGATGCATCGACCAAGCAATCCGTAATCGTTTGATCGATATCGGTTACGGCGATATCCATCTGGGTGGCCCGTGTTTGACGAGCATAGCGATGACGAATGACCTGAGAGCCCGGCGTCGTCGATTGGGCCGGCATCGCGGCGATATGGATGTGCGTCAAATTGGCATGCGAAACCGAAAGGCCATAGATAACAGCCGCCGTATAGGAGCAAAATGTCCAGTCGGGGTGCTTTTGCGCAAGCGCCCGCACCCGATGCAGATAACGCTGCCGAAACTTGAGCTCGGACCAGTATTCCGGACGCGTATACAGCCCCGGCATGACCGCCTCTAGACTTCCCGCCTCCGCCCGCCGCTCAATCTGCTTTGCCTCCGCCGCCGTGCGCGCGTACACGCAGCTCATCTGCTGTTCGCACGCCTTAATGTGACTTGCAAGTCTTTGATTCGCCGTCATGTTTCCCATGTCGCCTCCCAACTCTTGGAACGGCGCAAACGTACCAGACGGTTTCATGCGAAGTCTGACCAAATACCGTCCAGGCGCTGACCAAATGCTTGACGGTTTTGGACGTTTTAGGCTGATGGCTTATATCTGCAGGTAGAAGCCTTGCCAAGAGGTCCCTGTCTCCACATTTTGAGGCCTTGGTCCATTGGATTATCAGAAAGAAAAACCCGTCGAGATTCAAGACTACGCCAAATGCGACTTTGCCTCTGCATGCACCGTCTCTTAGCCGAGCCATCGGCATCTACATACCTAAAAAATGAGCGTGGATAATCTCCCACTTTGAGCCCGTTCCTCGGCCAAAAGTGGGAGATTATCCACGCTCGATTTGTAAACGTCCGAAAATCCACGCTCGTGTGTCCGAAAATCCACGTTCGTCACGCCGCGAGCACAGCAACGGCCGCAGCAGCAACCACAGCCACAGCCGCAGCCTAGTGCTCCTCGCCGGCGCGGGCCAGGTCGTAGGGCGTGGTCTGGTAGACGTAGTAGTTGAGCCAGTTGGTGTAGAACAGCTGAGCTTGGCTGCGCCAGACGTTGCGCGGCTCGGCGGAGGGGTCGTCGCCCGGGAAGTAATGCGCCGGCACCTCCGGGTTGAGCCCGCGCTTCACATCGCGCTCGTACTCCAGGCGCAGCGTATCGGTGTCGTACTCGGGATGGCCAAAGACAAAGAAGCGACGGCTGTCGGTCGACTTGACGATGTACAGGCCCACCTCGTCGGACACGGCCACGACCTCAAGCTGCGGCTCGGCCTCCACGTCCTCGCGGCGCACGTCGGTGTTGCGCGAATGTACGGCATAGAAGCGGTCGTCAAAGCCGCGGACCAGCGGGCTTTGCGGCTTCACCAGATAATGCTCGAACACGCCGCTCGCCTTTGCCGGCAGGTCGTACTTCTGGATGCCGTAATGATGGTACAGGCCGGCCTGCGCGCCCCAACAAATGTGCAGCGTAGAGTGCACGTGCGTGGTGGACCAATCCATGATCTGGCAGAGCTCGGGCCAGTAGTCGACCTCTTCGAACGGCATCTGTTCCACCGGGGCGCCCGTGATAATCAGGCCGTCGTAGTGGATGTCGCGGATGTCGTCGAACGTGCGGTAGAACGTCTCCAGGTGGCCGGCGCTCACGTGCGTGGCCTCGTGTGTTTTGGTGCGCAGCAGGTCCACCTCCACCTGCAGCGGCGTGTTGGAGAGCTTGCGCATGATCTGCGTCTCGGTAGCGATTTTGGTGGGCATGAGGTTGAGGATGAGCACGCGCAGCGGACGGATGTCCTGGTGCAGCGCCCGGTACTCGGTCATGACAAAGATGTTCTCGCTCTCGAGCTGCGCGGCGGCAGGGAGGGCGTCGGGGATGCGAATGGGCATGGATGCTCCTTACGAGTCAGTTGCAGCTATGGTACAACGACCAGCGCCATCCGCGCGAGCACATCGCCCAGCGATACCGTCAGCGGCCCAAATCGCTCCAAAAGTAGAGATTAAGGCATGCCCAAAAATCTATAGCGCTTTAGCCTAGCAAAGTGGCAACAGGACGCTACAATGGTTCGACGCGAAAAACTCGGCCGAAAGGATACATATATGTACCAGACGCGTAAGATCGGTGTGGTCGGCCAGGGCCACGTAGGAGCACATGTCGCCAACAGCCTGCTCATGCAGGGCATTGCCGATGAGCTGTACCTGTGCGATATCAACGAGGCCAAGGTGACGTCCGAGGTCCAGGACCTGCGCGACTCCCTTTCGTTTGTCCCGTACAACACCAAGATCGTCAACTGCTACGACCACTACGAGGAACTTGCCTGCTGCGACGTCATCGTCAACGCCGCCGGCAAGGTCGCGCTGGCCGCCGGCAACCGCGACGGCGAGCTGTTCTTTACCACCGACGCCGCCCGCACCTTTGCCAAGCGCATCGTCGACGCCGGCTTTGACGGCATCTTCGTGAGCATCTCCAACCCCTGCGACGTCGTGTGCACCGAGCTGTGGCACCTGACCGGCTACGATCCCAAGAAGATCATCGGCTCGGGCTGCGGTCTGGACTCCGCCCGTCTGCGCACCGAGATCTCCAAGAAGGTCGGCGTGAGCCCCAAGTCCATCGACGCCTACATGATCGGCGAGCACGGCTTTAGCCAGCTGGCCGCCTTTAAGGCCGCAACCATCGCCGGCAAGAGCCTCAACGAACTTCAAGCCGAGAACTCCGACAAGTATGCCTTCGACCACATGGAGATCGAGGAGCTCGCGCGCAAGGGCGGCTATGTAACCTACCAGGGCAAGCAGTGCACCGAGTACGCCGTCGCCAACTCCGCCGCGCGCGTCTGCGCCGCCGTGCTGCACAATGAGCACGCCGTGCTTTCGGCATCCACGCTCATGACCGGCCAGTATGGTGAGGAGGGCATCTTCACCTCCCTGCCGTGCGTGATCGGTGCCGAGGGCGTCGAGGAGGTCTACACGCTCGACCTGTCCGAGCACGAGCTCGAGGGCTTCCACAAGAGCTGTCAGCACATCCGCGACAACATCGCCCAGCTCGACTGGTGGGACGCCGAGGCTTACGACGCCAAGTAAGCGTCGGTTGCCGCGACACCTCGTGAATCTAAGCGCAATACCAAGCGGGCTGCGTCGGAAATCCCCGGCGCGGCCCGCTTTTTACGCACGCTATTCACTTGTGAATCGAAGGCGAATGGTTTCCCCGGTACCTAGTACTGCTCGATGCCCATGTAGCGACGAACCTCGGGGCTGTGATCGAACACCTTGCCGCGGGCGGCGCGCAGCTCGCAGCTCATGTTGTAGAAGAAGATCGGCTCCAGGTACGAACGCACGCTGGCGGGCACGTCACCTACGCCGTACTCGAGCGCGTCGAGCACCATGATCGTGTCGGTGTGCGTGTTGAGGAACGCCAGCGCGCGCTCCTCCATGGGGCGGCACTCGCCCGATCCGAGCTGCACAAAGTAGAACACGCCGGGCTCGGTAGCCTCGAAAGGACCGTGGAAATACTCACCGGAGTGAATGTAGCAGCAGTGCTGCCACTGCATCTCCATGAGCGAGCAGATCGCCATGGCATAGGTCTGGCTAAAGTTGGGGCCGGATCCCAGGATATAGAAGAACTTGTGCTGCTGGCAGAGTTCGGCAAAGCGATCGCCCAGCTCGGCGTTGACCTTCTCACGGGCGGCGGGCAGCAGCGCATCCATCTGCTTAAGGCCTTCGTACATGTCGGCGAGTGCCTCGTAGCCTTCCTGCTGGTCGAGCAACTCGGCGGCGATCAGAGCGCCGATGCCCTGCGGCACCTCAGCCTGCGACACGCCCTCGCCCCACGGATAGACCCAGGTAGTCCACTTGCCGCTGTCGATCTTTGAGCCCTCGCAGTCGGTAAGGGCAATGACCTCGGCACCGGCGGCCAGCGCCATCTCGCAGCCGTCGACGACCTCCTGCGTGTTGCCGCTGTGGCTGCAGGCGATGACGAGCGACTTCTCGCCAAGACTCTTGGGAGCCATCAGGCAAAACTCGCGTGCCGTGTAGACCGTCGAGGTAAACGTGGTGGCCTCACGCTTGAGCAGCTCGTTGGCCGGCATGAGATCGATCATCGAACCGCCGCAAGCGATCCAAAAGACGTTCTCGATCTTGCCCTTGCGCTCGATGATTTCCTGAACCAGATCATGTGCGTTCATCCTGATGTTCCTCCTTGTGGGGCGGCTTTGAGCGACGGCGGCTCGTACCTGTTGTCGTTCTATGTTGTCCTATTTATAACACGTGTAACAAAGCCCGTGAAGTCATCTCGGCAAATTTGTTCTATGTTGTTCTATCTGTGTATGTTAGATGTCGAAGACGTAGCGCGAGCCCACGATCTTTTGGCGGCCGAGCAGTAGAGGGCGCCCGCCGGCGTCGGTAAAGTAGGCCTCCATATAGAAGAGAGGCTCGCCGACCGGCACCTCCAGCAGCGGGGCCGTCTGAGTATCGGCAAGCGCAATCTCCACGGTGCAGGGGTCGGACTTGAGCGGCGCGCGACCCGAATGCTCGGCAACGAGCGCAAAGATTGAGTTATCGGTGAGGTCCTCGTCGGCCAGCGTCTGCAGGTAGGGATGGTCGGCGAGCACAAAGGCGTTGTTCTCGAGCATGACGGGGATGCCGTCGGCCGTGCGCACGCGCTCGACCACGATAAGCTCGCAGCCGGGTTCCACGCCAAAAAACGACGCGTCCTCGCGCGTCGCCGCAACCACCGTGCGCGACACCAGACGCGCACCCGGCACCATGTCGTTGGCAGCACAACCCTCAGTAAAGCTCTGGACGTCACCCTTCTGGCGAATCTTGCGCTTGAGCTTGGGGGCGCACACAAACGTGCCCCTCCCCTGCTGGCGGTTGAGATACCCCGCGCGCGACAGCTCCTCGATGGCACGGCGCACGGTGATGCGCCCCACGCCGTAGGACTTCGCGAGCTCCATCTCGGCAGGGATGCGCGAGCCGGCGGGGTACACGCCGCGCGCGATCTCGCCCTTTAGGTCGTCCATGACCTGCTGGTACAGCGGCACGGCGGGCACGTCAGTGCGGTCGGTTTTATCGTCGAATGCCATCGTTACACTCCATCCCGCGCATGCTCGGACTCAAATTCTTCAATCGCCGCCATAAACCGCTCGCCAAAGGCGTCGGCTTTTTTCTCGCCGATGCCGTTGACCTGGATAAGCTCGTCGCGCGTCTGAGGGCGCAGGCGGCACAGGCCGCGCAGGGCCTTGTCGGAGAAGACCATGTACGGCGCCATCTCCAGCTCGGTCGAGATCTCCTTGCGCAGGGCGCGCAGACGCTCGAACAGCTCGGCGTCGTCACCCACCCGCGGTCGCTGATCCAGCTCGGCCTCCTCGCGTAGCAGATCCACCGCACGGCGGGCGCGGGCCGAGACCTTGCGCTTGGACGCACGACGCTTGACGGTAAAGGCGAACGCCTCATCCTCGACCTCGACGGCACGCGGGCCCAGCCCCACGACCGGGTACTGCCCCTGCGAGGTGGCCAAATAACCACGGCCGCACAGCTGGCCAATGATGTCCTTAATACGCCCGACCGATTCGCTCGACAGCTCACCATAGCCACGGTCCTGGTCCAGATTCATCTGGCGAATGCGCTCGGTGTTGCCGCCGTGGAGCACGTCGGCGATCAGCGACTTGCCAAAGCGCATGGGGCGCGTGGCCACATAGCGCACGGCAGCGCGTGCCATATCGGTGACGTCCTCGACCTCGAACTGCGTGAGACAGTTGCTGCAGTTGCCGCAGCCCTCGGCGTCGTCCGTGGCGGTGGCGCCCGCACCAGCCGCGGCAGCATGCTCGGCCGCGATCTCGTCGCCAAAGTAGCGCAGCATGTATTCGCGCAGGCAGCCGGTGGTATTGCAGTAGCCCTCCATCTGGCTGAGCAGGCGATAACGGTTCTGAAGCGCCCACGCGCGCTGCTCGTCGTCGAGCGCCTCGTCGGCTGCATCGCCGCGGTCGATCAAAAAGCGGCGCATACGAAAATCGTTACCGTTCCACAGCAAGTGACAGCTGGCCGGATCGCCATCGCGGCCGGCGCGGCCCGCCTCTTGGTAGTATGCCTCGATGCTCTCGGGCACGTTGTTGTGGATCACGTAGCGCACGTTGGGCTTGTCGATGCCCATGCCAAAGGCGTTGGTGGCAACCATCACCTGGATATCGTCGTCGATAAAGGCGCGCTGGCTTTGGCGGCGGGCGTCGTTGCCCATGCCGGCATGGTAACGGCCCACGCGAATGCCGCTGGGTCCCAGCGCCTCGGCAAGCTCGCCCGCCAGCGCATCGACCGTCTTGCGAGTCGAGCAATACACGATGCCGCTCTCGCTCGAATGCGCAATCACGTAGTCGCGCACCCAGGCAGTCTTGGCCTTGTCGCCCATCTCCTCGCAACCAAAGTAGAGGTTCTTGCGATCGAAGCCCGTCACCACCGTCGCGGGGTTTTGCAGGCCGAGCATTTGCTGAATGTCCGCGCGCACACGCTCGGTCGCCGTAGCGGTAAAGGCCGCCACGATGGGGCGTTGCGGCAGGGAATCAATGAACTCGCGAATCTGCAGGTAGGCGGGGCGGAAATCCTGGCCCCACTGGCTCACACAGTGGGCCTCGTCAATGGCCACGAGCGGCACGCCAATGCCGCCGTCCGCCGCGGCCTCCTGCGCAAAGGCTAAAAAGCGCGGCTCGAGCAGACGCTCGGGTGCCACGTACATAAGCTGATAGCGGCCCTCGCGCGCCCGCTTGAGCACGGTGTTTTGCTGGGCCGGAGTAAGGCTGGAGTTGAGATAGCTGGGTCGCGCACCCGCCGCGAGCAACGCACGGGTCTGGTCCTCCATAAGCGACAGCAGCGGACTCACCACAAAGGTGATGCCGGGCAGCATGAGCGCGGGCACCTGGTAGCAAATGGACTTGCCGGCGCCCGTGGGCATAACACCCAGCGCATCGCGGCCTGCAAGGATCGCATCGACCATGCGGTCCTGTCCCGGGCGAAACGAGGTGTAGCCAAAATAGGCGCCGAGCGTGTCGAGCGCCATCTGCTGCATGCTATCGGTCATGGTTTCCTAACGTCCAAGTCATCTGCCGCCGATTATACGCCGCTACGCGGACCGGTGCCGCACGGCTGTCGGCCACGGGCGATGCAATCCGAAGGGAACGAGCGTGGATTTTCGGACACTTTCAGGATGAGCGTGGATAATCTCCCACTTTGAGCCCGTCACCAAGCAAAAAACGGGAGATTATCCACGCTCATTCTGCGGGTAGTCGATGTTTTGGCAACGACAGCGAAAACCCGTCAGAGCGAGCAAGGTGCCTTGAAACGAGGCGGCATTGACCTTCTGGTCATGCCGCCGAAGTTGAAAGGCAGATTGCCGTTCTGGCGGGCTTGTAGCGTCGAGCCGTTACGCGGTTTGGTAAAACCGCGTAACTTACATGACCATGACGTAGCGCGATCCCACGTAGTACTGCTTACCCATCAGGACCGGCTCGCCATTGGGACCGGTAAAGCTGGCACGCAGGTTGAGCAGCGGATCGTGCGGAGCAATGCCCAACTCGGCCGCCTGCTCGGTATTGGCACGAACGGCCTCGACCGTGCGGTAGCCAACCGAGACAATCGGCGTTCCGCCAACACGCCCGACCTCGGCAAAAATCGACTTGTCCTCAAGATCGGCCGTCAACAGCTCACGGTAGGCGTCAAACGGCACAAAGATGTTCTCCTCAAAGATGGGCTCGCCGTCGGCTGTACGCACGCGCTTGATATGCAGCAGCAGCGCGTCCTTTTGCAGGCCAAAGAACTCCATCTCGTTTTGACGTGCCGGCACAATCTGGCGATCGACCACATGCGCGCCCGCCTTCATGCCGTTGCTGGCACACAGCGCGGTAAACGTCTGCAGCGTCGAAGCGTGGAACTGACGATTGATGTGCGGCGTGGAGACAAAGGTACCACGGCCCTGCTGCTTAACCAGGTAGCCATCGGAGCACAGCTCCTCGACGGCGCGGCGCACCGTAATGCGGCTCACGTCGTACTGCTCGGCTAGCTCAAGCTCGGACGGAATACGCTCCTTGGGTGCATAAACACCTTTCTCGATCGCATCCTTGATTTCATCGTAAATCTGCTGGTAAAGCGGTGCATTTTTGGGCGCGGGCATATCTGATCACTCTTATCGAAATATCGAAATAACTAATACGTATATAACGTCTAGTTTCATGTTACCTCATAATGATAAAACGATACACCCTCCCTACCAAAAAGCGACAGCTTCATTTTGGTAGGTTTTATCTGGGAAAACGAAAGCCCCTCGAAAGCAGCGAGGCTTTCGAGGGGCTCATACGGAAGGGTTGCGCCAGGCCGGCAAAATGCCAATACCCTACCTGCCGTCGTCCTGCTGCAGGCTGTCCTGCTCGCTGAGGCGCGCCTGCCTGCTGGCCATGCGCGCGGGCTTGTCGGGATCAGGTACGGCCGTGGGCATGGGCTCGTCGACATGACCGCCCCACCAGCCGCCCACAAAGTTGAGCGTGTGGAACACATTGATCACGGCACCGGAATCAATGTCGCACACCAGCTTGATAATGTCCTGACTCTCGTAGGTCGAGACAACGGCGTGCAGCAGGTACATCTTCTCGCGGCTGTATCCGCCGATGACCTCGGCGCAGCTAATGCCGTGCTGAAAATGGTCAACATAGGCGGTCATGACCTCGTCCGCCTTGCGCGTCGTGATCTGTAGCGTAACGCGGTCGTACCGACGATAGAAGCTGTCGATGGTCTTGGTCGAAATAAACTGGAACACGATGGAGTACGCCGCCTTGTCCCAGCCAAACATAAAGCCAAAGATCGCCAGGACAAAGCAGTTGAAACCAAAGATGACGCCCCATATGGTCTTGCCCGTGTGGTTGGAGACCCACAGCGCGATAAAGTCGGTGCCGCCGGTGGATGCGCCGGACTTGAGCGCGATGGCAGCGCCCAGACCCGAGACCACGCCGCCAAAAATGATGAGCATGATCTTGTCGCCCAAAAACGGGGCAAAGTGAAAGATGTTGAGGAACAGCGATGAGAGCACAACCTGCATCATCGAGAAGATGACGAAGCGCTTGCTAATGCCACTCCAGCATAGGAACGCCACGGGGATGTTGAGCGCCAGCATGCCGAGCGAGATGTCGATATGAACGCCGCCAAGCGAGGTAACGCGATCGAGCAGGACCGCGACGCCGGTGAGACCGCTCGGAAGCAGGTCAGCGGGCCGAATGAACGCCTGGATCAGAAATGTCTGAAGAACGGCGGAAATGGTGACCGCCACGGCGGTGATGGCACGGCGGACGATGGTGAGGCGGCCGAGCACGAGCACGCGGTCCGTGAGCTGTTCGATGGCGTTCGCCACGCAGGCTCCTTTCGAAGGCAGATATAGTTGTGGGGCATGTCGGCGATTGTAGCATGGCGCGTGCGAGGGCGCTTCAATTCACCCTCCCTCGACAACCAAAACGGGACCAGCAACGCCCACGACCAAAGGGCAAAATTCCAAGTGAGTAGACTTTTTACGATCTGCCGAGCACACCCAAAAATAGCCACCTCTGTGACCTGCGGTTTTACAAAGGAAGATATGTTTTGTGCTCGGTCTGCGCCAAAAAGTCTACTCACTTAGCCCGAATCGCAGCCAAACGGATCAAAATAGATGAAAAATTAAGCCAATCCGCAGTAAAAGACGTGTGAACCAGTGCTTCTCGCGGCGGATTGACACTACAAAGCGGTCAAAATGTCTGTCAGGTTGTCGATGATGGTGTCGGCGGCGGACTGGTCCAGGTTGACGCCCTCGTGCGGACGCAGTGCCAGGACGCGGGCGCCGGAGCGCTTGCCGGCCTCGATCCCCAAAGGCGAATCCTCGATAACCAGGCACTCGGCAGGCTCCACCCCCAGCGCCTCCATGGCACGCAGGTAGATCTCGGGGTCGGGCTTAAACGCACTGCACTCGTGGCCGCTGATGGTGTAGTCCAGCACGTCGGCGATACCGGCAATCTCCACCAGCTCGTCGATCAGCTCGCGATAGGACGAGCTCGCGATGGCACACTTCACGCCACGCTCGTGCAGCTCGCGCATCACCGGCTCCGTCTGCTCGTTGAGCAGCTCGGCATACGGAACGGGATGGTCCGGGCTGTAAACCTGCTTATACTCCACGCGCAGGCGCTCGCGCAGCTCAACATCGTCGGGCACCAGCGCCTCCCAAATGGCGGGCTCGTTAGACCCCGAAAGATCGGGAATCTCGTCAAAGTGGAACCCTTTCTCTTCCATAAACGCCACGCGGCGACGGTTGTAGAACCACTCGGTATCGACCAGCACGCCGTCCATGTCAAACAGCACTGCCTTGATCATACGCATCTCCTCCCCACCTGCCAAAAAGGGACAGGTTTATTTTGGTAGGTTTTATCTGGGGTTTTATGGAACGACGAACACGCCCTCCCCAGAGCAAAAAGGGGACGGGGCGCAAACCCCATCCCCTCTCAATCAACCCGTAAGGTCTACTTACTTGTGATTAGTAGGAAAGCTTCCACATGTAGCGACGCATGGTCAGCGGGTGCTGACGGGCCTCGGCGATCTGGTTGCCGTACTCACGCATAACGGCGAGGTGCAGCAGCGGGTTGAAGTAGGTGATGACGCTCGCGGGCACGGCGTCAGCCAGGCCGTAGTCCTTGGAGTCGATCAGAGCGACCTTGGCGCCCATGCGCTCAAGGAAGGTGAGGGCGCGGGCGTCCATCGGACGGGTGGCGCCATCGGACATGAAGAAGACGTAGGGCTTACCCTCGGTGGAAACCTCGAACGGGCCGTGGAAGTACTCGCCGGTGTTGTAGGCGGCGGCGTCGATCCACTGCATCTCGGTGAACAGGAAGGCGGCGTGAGAATAAGCCATCTTCTCGGAGGCACCGGAAGCCATGAAGTAGATCATCTTGTCATCCTTGAAGTCCTCGGCGAACTTCTTGGCGAGCTTCTTGCAGGACTGAGCGGCGTTCTCGCAGAGCTCGAAGACGTTGGTGAGGCCGGTGATCATGTCCTCGTAGTGGTCATAGCCCTCGGTCTGCTGAAGGATCTCGACAGCAAGAGCGATGGCGTAGCCGGGCTTCTCGCACTTGGCAGCGAAGTTGGCGTGGAAGCCGTGAACGATGACGTAGTCAGCGTCGACGGTCAGAGCGGAGCCAGCCTTGTTGGTGAGGGAGACGACCGGGCAGTTGTGCTTCTTGGCGGTCTTGTTGGCCTCGACGGTCTCGGGCGTGGAGCCACCGAGGGAGCAGGTGATCACGAAGGTGTGCTCGTTGACCCAGGAAGGCGTGTCGTAGTTGAACTCGTTAGCAGTGAAGATCTGAACGTTCAGCTTGTCCGTGTTGTTGGCCAGGAAGTACTTGGCGGGGTAAAGGTCGGACATGGAAGCACCGCAGCCGACGAAGGCGACGCTGTGAATCTCGTGGTTGGACAGGACGTCAGCGACGATCTGCTTAGGGAGGTTAAGGTCGATCTCGTACATCTGACACATTCCTTTCAATTTTTGCGGCGCCACATTGCCGGGCGCTCGCAGGGTTACCGTGGTTTGGGCCGAGTCGCCGGCCCGTTGAGGATGCGACAAAGGGACTGTCCCATTGTCGCATTTTGGGGATGGAAGCCTGCCTGGGGTATGGGATGCCAGGCAGGCCCCGGGGGAAAGCGGTTAGGCGCTTAGTCGCGACTAAGCCAGGATGCCGACCGCGGAGAGGGCGATGCCGCCCACAATGGCGATCACGAGAAGCCAACCGGTGTTGACGTTCTTCTTGATGAGCCAGTACATAAGGCCGGTGAGGCCAAGGGAGATCATCTGGGGCATCATGCTGTCCAGGATGTCCTGGATAACGACGGTGCCGTCAGCGAACTGCAGCGGGGTGGTGGCGCCGATCAGCGTGGCGATCATGCCGCCCACGGACATAAGACCCACGATGCCGCAGACATACATGAGCTTCTCCATGAGGTCGCCGCCCTGAAGCTTGCTCAGGTACTCGTGGCCGCCCTGATAGCCCATCTTGGCTGCGAACCAAGTAATCAGCACGGAGGGGACGATGGAGATGAGAAGGGCCAGGATCGGGCCCATGATGGAGCCCTGCTGAGCCAGCTGAACGCCCAAGCCAAAGGCGATAACGCGGATGGTGCCCTGGAAGAAGGAGTCACCGATGCCGGAAAGCGGGCCCATAAGGGAGGTCTTGACCGCGTTAATCGAATCGGGGTTGAAGTTCTCGGGATCCTTGGCGTACTCCTCCTCCATGGAGGCGGCGAGGCCCAGGATGAAAGCGCTCGTCTGCGGGGTGCAGTTGTAGAACGCCATGTGACGGTGGTAAGCCTCTTTCTTAGCAGCAAGCTGCTTGGGGTCGGACTCGTCCGGATAGAGGCGATCGAGCGTGGGAACCATACCGTAGAGGAAGCCCATGTTCATCTGACGCTCGTAGTTCCAAGAGGCCTGGATGGCCCAGGAGCGCCAGAAGAACTGGCTGACCTTCTTGTTCAGGGACACGTCCTTGGTTGCGGTTGCCATAGTGTGTTCCTCCTTAGTCTTCGTCGTCTTCGAGCGGATCGTAGTCGGAATCGACACCGGCGGCTGCATGGGAACCGTTGAACTTGAAGCCCATGAAGACGACAGCCAGGCATACACCGATCAGAGCGACCGCGATGACGGACAGGTTGAGGTAAGCGGCGAGCAGGAAACCGATGAACAGGAACGGAGTCATACCCTTCTTGATCATCATGGTGAGCAGCAGAGCCAAGCCGTAGGCGGTCATGATCTTGGTCGAAACGTTAAGACCAGTGGACAGCCACTCGGGAACCATGTTGACGATGGCCTGAACCAGGTCGGTACCAACAAAGACGGCGAGGAAGATCGGCAGGAAGTACATGACGGCGTACAGACCGGAGCCGGCGCAGATGTGCATGCGGTAGGCGGTCTTGAACTTTCCGTTATCGATCGCGCTATCTGCCACATGGGTGAGGGCGGCGATGATGGAACGGAACACGATGCCGAGGAGCTGACCCAGGACGGCGACCGGGATGGCGATCGTCATGGCGGTCTCGGCAGAAGCATCGGTCAGGCACGCAAAGGCAGCGGCCACGATGCCGCCCAGGACCATATCGGGCGGAACGGCGGCGCCGACCTGCACCAGGCCCATGGACACGAGCTCGACGGCGGCACCGACGGCAAGGCCAGTGGGCACATCGCCCAGCAGCAAACCGACGAGCGTAGCGCCAACGAGGGGCTGCTCGAAGTTAAGACGACCGAGCAGGCGGGAGTCCCACATGCAGAACACGCCGACGAGGCCGACGAGCACCGCACTGATGAACGTATTCATACCCTTCTCCTTTCAGTCAGGCAAAAGCCTGGTTGATTACAGCTTGGCGTCGATGTCGACGCTCTGATACGTAGGGGTCTGCTGGACGTAGAGCTTAATGCCCATGTCGAGCAGCTGGTTGACGTCGGCCTTCTGGTTGGCGTCGAGGAAGACGGAGCTGTCCTTGCCTCCGACCTGATCGGCACCGTCGTGGTTGGCGGTGGCGCCCAGGTTGATGGCATCGAGCTTGTAGCCCTGGCAGAACTGCAGCATCTCGGCCGTGTTGCCAAAGACGAACATGACGCGCTCGCCGAGGGTGTTGAGCTTGTCCATCTTGGCGAGGGCACGCTCGACGGTGAAGACGTTCAGGCGCACGCCCTGGGGCTTGGCCAGCTTAAGAGCGCCCTTCTTGATGTCATCGTTGGCGGCAGCGTTGTCGACGACGATGATGCGCTCGGCCTGAACCTTGGTGGTCCAGGTAAAGACGACCTGGCCGTGCAGCAGACGGTAGTCAAGACGTGCGAGGACGATCTTGGCGGGACCGAAGCTGTGACGGGGCGCCTTGGCCTTCTTGGCGGGAGCCGCGGCAGCCTCGACCGGTGCGTTGGGGTTGGTCAGACCGGTACGGGCCTCGTTGATGAGGGCCGCGAGCTCGGCGCCCTTGATGGGGACGGGGCTCATAGCGAGCGTCAGTACCAGCGGGATGTTGAAACCGCTGACAACCGTGAACTTCGTGCCGTTCTTGGAAAGCTCGACCATGTTGTTGTTGACCGAGCTGCCGAGCATATCGGTCAGCACATAGACGGTGTCGTCCGCGTTGAACGTGGCGATCATGGCGTCCACCTTATCGGTGATGGGCTCCTTGTCGTCACGAGCAAGCGACACGACGTGGACGTTCGACACGTCGCCGAGAACCATCTCGAGCGTGTCTTTGGCGCCTGCGGCCAGGCCGCCATGAGATGCGAGAATGATCTGATTCATCTTGCCTCCTCCTTTTCGTTATGGTCATTATAACGTCTTATACGTTGCTTATATTGCTAATTAGTATAAAGACCGTTCGCGGGTGAAAATCGACCGTTGACGGGTTTAACGTACTTGAAACGTTGGGGCCGGGTAGGCCGGCGCTGGCTGGATAACCCGAGGTCAGACCCTGCGCGCAATCCTCTATCGCACAAAGTACCAGGGGCTTTCCTGCACGGTGGGCTCCAGCGCGATGCCGGTGCGCTCCTTAAACAGATCCATGTCCTGCGATTTCTCCGTCCACCACGCGTTGGGCTTAAAGGTCATGCTCTCAACGACATGACCGACAAACACACTGTTGCGCAGCTTGGAGAAGTCGGTGTTCATGATCAGGATGGACGCGAGCACCAGCACGATGCCCAGGACCTTGATCGCGCCGGCGGGCTCGGCGTAGATGCCAATGCCCACCAGTACGGTGACGACCGTCTCGAATGACATTACGACGGGAACTTTCGATGTCTCGAGCCCCATGGACAGACCCTGCATATATAAGATGTAGGCCACAGCTGTGGGGATGAGTCCAAAGCCAAGGAACAGCAGCAGCAGCTGTGGCGACATTGCCGCGGCGACATCCGGCCACGGAGCCGCGATAGCCGCCATAACCGCACCGCCAAAAACAAAGCCCCAAAACGTGACAGCCAGCGGGTGGACCGTCTTGGTTGCTATCCGGCTAAACACCGCGAGCGACGCACCACAAAGGCCTGCAATCACGCCCGACGTGACGCCCCAAACCGAAAAATGGAAACCGGAAAGGTCGCCATTGGTCACTGCAAGCACGCACCCAACGATGTTAAAGACAATGGCAACGAGCTTGTTGGGGGTCACGTCCTCGCGATAAAGTACGCGGCCGAGCATGACACCAAACACCGGCGAGGTGTAAAGCAGCACCGAGGCCGTGGACATGCCGACCTCGCCCATGCACTCGTAATAGCAGGTGTTGGCGGCGGCCAGACCGACGATACCGACAAGCGCGCAGGGGACGAGCTCTTTGGGGCTTGCCTTGAACAGGGCCAGCGGACCCTGAGCCACGGTAGACCCCTCACCCGGACGGCAGCCCATAAACATCAGGACCGGTGCCAAGATAAGCGCTCCGACCAACAAGCGAAAGGCAGCCATGCTCTGGGATGAAACGCCCATGGCCGAGATGCCGTTTACAAAGATTCCGATGCTGCCCCACATAAGCGCGGCGACCAGCACCAGCACATAGCCCAGATTGCTTTTCTTCAACGCAGCCTCCTCGGTATTGTTTCCAATATGTTTCACACTACGTTATAGTCGTTATATACATTTTTCAAGACACAAATCGGCGAACGAGGAAATGATTCCCAGGAGTGTCCCCAAGTGCCGGCACAAAAGGAACGTCCCCAAGTGCCAACCACGGCAACGCCGACGTTTTGGCAATGTCAGCGAGCGCCCGTCATTTGAGCCAAGGTGCCGTGAAATGAAAAGGCGCTGACCTTCTGGTCACGCCTTTGAAATTGAACGGCAGATTGGCCAAATGCCGGGTGCGCAGCGTCGGCCGGTCCGCCGTTCGGTAGAACGGCGGAACCAATATCCCCTAGTAGTCCAGCTTCCACATGTAGCGGCGCGTCATGTAGTCCTTATGGGTGACGGCAGAGAGTGCGCGCATGTACACGTTGTTGAGGATCGGGGCAAAGATCAGGTGGTTGAAGTACTCGCTCACGCTGTCCTTGATGTCGTTGAGGCCGAGCTCCTTGGCGTCGAGCTGATAGACGCGCTCGCCACCGTACTGGTTGACGAAGCGGATGCCGCGCTCGTCGTTGCAGCGGCTGCGGCCGACGCTGATGAGCTGGAACAGCGAGGTGCGCTTGTCCAGGATCTCGAAGGGGCCGTGGAAGAAGTCGCAGGTGTTGATGGTGCAAGAGTCGATCTGCAGCATCTCCTGCACGTTGCAGATGCTAAAGACGTAAGCGGCACCAAAAAGCGGACCCTGAGCCATGACATTAATGCAGGGCTTGTCGACGTTCTGCTCGGCCCACTTAGCTGCGAGCGGACGGGTGTACTCGACGGCCTTGCGATAGATGGGGTCGACCAAGTCGAACGCGGCCATAGCGGTCTCGTACTCGGCATAGCCCTCGGTCTGCTGCGTAAGCTCCATGGCGATCATGGTCACGACGGCGGAGTTGGTACGGCCCATGCAGGACTCATCGACGGCCAGGCTGTCGTACTGGATCTTGTAGTCGCAGACCTCGGTGAGGCCGGACTCGTCAACATAGATTGCGATGGTGCTGGCGCCGTGGTCCTTGGCGACCTGGGCGGCGACGATGGTCTCCTTGGTGCCGCGCATGGACACGACGACGGCCAGGGTGTTCTCGTTGACGTAGGCAGGGGTTGCGTGCACGAACTCGTTGCTGGTGTAGCTGGAGCTCACGACCTGCGTGGCCTCGTGCTCCATAAAGTACTGGGCAGGATAGTTGCCGCCGTTGGATCCACCAGCGCCAATCCACACGACGCGCTTGATGCCGCCCTTGTCTGCCTTGTCAGCCAAAACCTGGGAGACGACATCCTTAACCTGTTCCTGAGTAGTCATCGTGCATCAGCCTTTCTTCTCGTTTGATGCTCTCGATGGCATACAAGTTACATACATGTTTTGGTTATGTCGACTAGTTGTATGCTATATTTGTCTTAGATATTTTGCTGATGCGGTTTTCGACAACTGGCTACCAGCGGTTTTGTTGTTGTATTGAATACATGCTTGCTTAGATAGGCATACAAGTTAGATACAGGTTGATCACATGAACGCTTCGTCTAAAAAGAAACTGAACCAATACGAGCGCTTGGCGGGCATGTTGCGTGACCGCATCGCCGCCGGCATCTACGCACGCGGAGACAAGCTGCCGTCCGAGATGGAACTCATGGACGAATCGGGGCTGTCGCGCAGCACCGTGCGCCACGCCCTTAAGGTTCTCGTTGATGAGGGCCTGGTGCGCACCGAGCGCGGGCGTGGCGCCTTTGTGGCCGACACGCCCGCGCTCCACGAGAACAACCTAGTGTTTTCGAGCTATACCAAGCAGGTCGAAGGTCAGGGCATGAAGCCCACCACGCGCACCGTGGACTCGGGCTTTGCCAAGGCGGCCGGCAGCATAGCTAAGTTCTTTGACGCCGCCGTGGGCAGCAAGCTCGTCAAACTTGTCCGTCTGCGCTACCTGGACGACGTGCCGCTGTGCCTGGAGACCACCTACCTGCCGCCAAGCTTCGAGACGCTCATCGATCGCGATATCAACGGTTCGCTCTACGCGACGCTGCGCCAAGAATTCCATCGCGCGCCGGCACAGGGGCATAAGACCTTTGAGGTGTGCTACGCCTCGCAAAACGAGGCGTTTTTGCTCAACGTCGAGCGCGGGCAGGCACTAATCCTGATCACCGACTACGTCTACGACACCGACGGCCGCCCGCTCCATGTCTCCAAGCGCATCCAACGCACCGACCGTGCCAAATACACCGAACCCATCGGCTAACCAACACCAAAACCACCACAAAGGGGACAGGCACCTTTGTGGTGGTTTTAGGCGAGGAGGTCGGGGAACCAGGTTGGCTTAGGTTGGTTAGGGACGCGCTCGGCCAGGACCAGCTCCATCCAGCACATGTCGTACCAGCGGCCGAACTTTTGGGCGCAGCGGTCGAAGGCGCCCACCAGGCGATATCCCATATGGGCATGGAAATCCTGGCTGTTGTGCGTCAGGTACTCGTCGTCCTTGTCGTGCGGCACGGCAATGAGCGCGCACATGTTGGTGATGCCCATCGCGATCAGACATTGCTTGAGCGCGTCGTGCAGCTTGCGGCCCAGCCCGCCGTGGCGCACATCGCGCGCCAGGTAGATCGATGTCTCGACCGACCAGTCGTACGCCTCGCGGCTGTTAAGCGAACTCACGTAGGCATAGCCTACCGGACGCCCGTCCAACTCCATCACCAAATATGGATAGCGCTTGAGCGTACGCTCGATGCGCCCAGCGAACTCCTCAACGCTCGGCACCTCGTATTCGCAGGTAATCGCCGTCTGGCGCACATACGGCTCATAGATGGCAAGCAACGCCGGCGCATCATCGGGCGTCGCCAGGCGAATCGTCGGCTCGGACATCTCGGTCATACAACCCTTCTCCCCAAAAGCAAAGGCCGCCCTGCGCCAAGCTCAGGCGCAGGGCGGCCCCTTGTCATTACATCAGGCTACAGGACAGCCGCCAACGCGTCGATATCCTCCTGCGTCGTGGCCCAGCTGGTGCAAAAGCGCACCACCGTGTGGGTCTCGTCGTACTTTTCCCAGTACTCGATCGAGGCATGCTCGCGAATGCGGGCCATGTCCTCGTTGGGCAGAATCACAAACTGCTGGTTGGTCGGCGTCTCCAAGAAGAACTGGTAGCCGCGCTCGTGCAGCACGCGACGCAGCGCCTGAGCGGTCTCAATCGCCTGGCGACCAATCTCAAAATACAGGCCATCGGTAAAAAGGGCCTCGAACTGCACACCCGTCAGGCGGCCCTTGGCAAGCAGCGCGCCGTGCTGCTTAATACGCGGAATGGGATGCGCCGGGGTGTGCATGCCGCAAAACACCACAGCCTCGCCGCACAGAGCGCCGCACTTGGTGCCGCCGATGTAGAACACGTCGCACAGCTGCGCCAGCTCGGGCAGGGTAATGTCGCACTCATCGGCCGCCAGCGCATAGGCCAGGCGGGCGCCATCCACAAACAGCGGAATCTCGCGCTTCTGGCACACTGCATGGATCGCCGCGAGCTCGGCCTTGGAGTACAGCGTGCCGTACTCGGTCGATAGACTCACGTACACGGCGCCCGGGAACACCGTGTGCTCGTAGCTCTCGTTTTCGTAGAACACCTGGATATAGTTCTCGAGGTCCTCGGCGTGCATCTTGCCCTCGTAGCCGGGGATGGTGAGCACCTTGTGGCCGCCAAACTCGATGGCGCCTGCCTCGTGACAGGCGACGTGGCCGGTCTCGGCAGCAACGACGCCCTCGTACGGCGCAAGCAACATGTCGATCACCGTCGCGTTGGCCTGCGTGCCGCCCACCAGAAAAAACACGTCGGCATCGGGGGCCTGACAGGCCTCGCGGATAAGTTGCTTGGCACGCTCGGTGTGCGCATCGGTACCGTAGCCGGGCTGCGGCTCCATATTGGTGTCGACAAGCGCCTGCAGCACCGCCGGATGTGCACCGTGGGAATAGTCGTTGTTAAACGCGAGCATGGCAATCCTCTCTTACCGGGTATCGGCCAGATGATTCAAACGGGGCTATTGTACGCCGTTGGGATAGGCGATGCGCGCGGCAAGGCACTCAAGTGCCAGTACCAGGGCAAAACCGCAGCTCACGTCACTCAAAAAGTGCGCTCCAATCACGATGCGCCCAAAGGCGACGAGCGCCGCGATCACAGCCGCCGCCCAAAAGATCACGCGGCGACGCGAAGGTTTTTCCTTAAAGGCTGCCGCGGGAAGCCCGGCGAGCATAAGGCCAATCGCCGCATGCGCCGTGTGTCCGCTCGCAAACGACTTGAACCCGTCCTTAATCACGCCGGCGGCGATATAGGCCCACTTGTCGGGGTTGCCGATCACCCACCACGGCTGAAAATTGAGCCCCGGCGTGACCTCGATCACGCGCATGCGCGGGCGCGACCATAACGGCTTAACAATGACGTTGAGGATGATGGCCTGAGCGACCCACACGGCCAGCACCATCAACGCCCAGCGCGTGAGCTCGTCGGGCTCGGTCGTGCGCGTAAAGCGATAGACGATGAGGTTGGCAGCAATGACCAGCACAAACGTCAGCACCAACTGAACCGCGATGAGTTTGCCGCCAACCCTCAGGGACGAAACGATCTCGTAGCCGGTCAGGCCAACGTTGACGAGGATGCCGAGCACGGCGAGCCACTTGCTCGTCTTGGAATCGGGTCGCGCCGAGCGCACGAGCATAACGCCCGCGATGCTCGCCGTCAGCTCGAACGGCAGCTCGCCGGCCGCCTCGACAAAGCGACCGTACATGCTGCCGATGTTGAACAGCGCACTCGAGATCTGATAATCAAAGAAGCTGCCCACGCCCAGACAAAGGCACAGGACGGCCGCGATAATAGCGACATCTTTCTTATAGATGTATCCGAACATGCTTTCCTTTCGGTCGGGCGAAGGGCGGTCAACCTGCAATGTGGGTGAGACGAAGATGGCTTTGTCCCGTAAATATCCTTACAGGTTGAGCATAAGTAAGCGAAAACGTTCCATTTGTGGCAAGGTGGCCCGAAGGAGGAGGGAAGCGTACTTGCGTACGCGACCGACGAGTGAGGGTCAGATTGCCCAAATGGGGCGTTTGCAGCGTCGACCCGTTAGTCGTCGTCGCTCGCACCCAATTGCTGCAGCAGCATGAGTGCCGCGGCCACGGGGCCGGTGCCGTCGCTGGCGTCGAGACCGCGACCCAGGCCGCTGCCCGCGCCGGCACCCGCCTTGTAGGGCACCGACAGTTTGCGGCTCTTGGGAAAGTTCACCGCGCCATAGCGGGTCTTAAGCTCAAAGGCCACCTTCTTGGGAACGTCAACCCCCAGGAAGGTAATGCGTCCACCGCTGAGCGTGACGCTCTCGAGCCCCAAGCGCTCGCCGCGAATGCGGATGCGAGCGCGGTTGAACAAGTTAAGCCCCGCCAACGGCAGCTCACCGTGCGCGGCCTCAGTCTCTTCCTGCACCTCGTCGATACTCTCCAGGTCCTCGGCCGCCGCGAGTTTGCGGTACACGAGCACGCGCTGGTCCACCGCCGGCAGGTACTCCTCGGACAAGAAGTAGTCGGCCGGCAGGTTAATGCCCACGCTCGCCGCCTCCACGCCGGCATCGTCATCGCCGCGCGCCTCGGCCACAGCCTGGCCCAGCATCTGCGTAAACAGGTCAAAGCCCACGCTCAACAGGTTGCCATGCTGCTCGGCGCCCATAAGCGAGCCGGCGCCGCGAATCTCCAGGTCGCGCATGGCGATGCGCATGCCGCTGCCCAGGTCCTGGAACTCGGAAAGTGCGGTCAGGCGCGCCGTGGCCTCCTCGGTGAGCGGCAGCTCGCCCGGGAACATAAAGTACGCGTAGGCCTGCGTGGCAGAGCGGCCCACACGGCCCTTGAGCTGGTAGAGCTGTGCCAGGCCCAAGCGCTGCGAGTCCTCGATGATCAGCGTGTTGGCGGTCGCGTTGTCGATGCCGCTCTCCACGATGGTCGTGGCGATGAGCACGTCGATCTTTTTGGTCGCGAACTCGATCATCACGTCCTCGACCTCACGCGGGCTCATCTTGCCGTGTGCCACACCCACGCGCGCCTCGGGCGCGGCCTCGTGCACGCGCGCCACGGCGTCGTCGATGGTCTTGACGCGGTTGGACACGTAGTACACCTGGCCGCCGCGACCCACCTCCAGGCGAATCGCCGCGCTCACCACGTCGGGGTCGTACTCCCCCACGTGCACGATCACGGGACGACGCCCGGTCGGCGGTGTGGTGATTAGGCTCATGTCGCGCACGCCACTCGTGGCCATCTGCATGGTTCGCGGAATCGGCGTTGCCGAAAGCGTGAGTACGTCAATCTGCTCGCGCAGGTTCTTGAGCTGCTCCTTGTGCTGCACGCCAAAGCGCTGCTCCTCGTCGATGATCACCAGGCCCAGGTTCTTGGGGTTCACATCGGCCGAAAGCAGACGATGCGTGCCGATGAGCACGTCGATCGTGCCCTCGGCAAACGCCTTGAGCGCGCGCTTTTGCTGCGCCGGCGTGCGGAAGCGGCTGAGCACCTCGACCTCGAGGCCAAACGGGGCAAAGCGCTCAAAGAACGTCTCATAGTGCTGCTGCGCAAGAATGGTCGTGGGGCAGAGCACCATGACCTGGCGGCCGGAGTCAACGCACTTAAACGCCGCGCGCAGGGCGACCTCGGTCTTGCCAAAGCCCACATCGCCGCACAGCAGGCGGTCCATGGGCTTGGGCGCCTCCATGTCGGCCTTAATATCGGCGATGGCCTCCAGCTGGTCGCGCGTCTCGTCGTAAGGGAAACTCTCCTCCATCTCGATCTGCTCGGGCGTGTCGGGCGGGCAGGCGATACCGGTAATCGACGAACGGCGCGTATACAGATCGACCAGGTCAAACGCCAGCTTTTTGGCGTTCTTGCGCGCCTTGTTCGTGGCACGCGTCCAGTCGGCAGTGTTGAGCCTGGTCAGGCGCGGCTTGTCACCGTCGGGACCGACGTATCGCGTGATGCGGTCGACCTGCTCGAGCGGCACGTAGAGTTTGTCGCCGTCGGCATATTCCAGCAAAAAGTAGTCGCGCTCCTTGCCGCCCACTTCCTGGCGCGCGATCTCGCTAAAGAGCGCGATGCCGTGAGTGGCGTGCACCACGTAGTCGCCCAGCTTAAACGGGAACGTGATCTGCGTAATGTCCACCTTGCGGCGGCTGCGCGCGCGGTTGGCGTCCATGCGGGCGTTGAGGTCGGCGATCGAGAACACGGCCAGGTTGGCATCGGGCACCACTACGCCCTGCGGCAGGGCGGCATCGACAAAGGTTACGCGTCCGCGCGAGATGGTGGGCACGGCAGCACCGGCGGCAGCCTGGGCGGCACCCGCCTCGAGTGAGCGGGCGTTGAGCGCATCTGCCTTGCGCTCGCGAATGGAAGCATGGGCCTCCTGGCGGGCGGCACGGTCGGCAGAATCCGCCGCTGCCACGCGCACGCGGTCGCCGATAGCGCCGGTATTTTCGGGCGCCGCGGTCAGCGACTCCTCAAAGGTAATGCCCTCGTCGCCAAAGGTAAGCTCCATCGACTCGCGCGCACCGCGGTCGGGGATGGCAAACACGCAGGCATAGCGCTTACCCACGACCTCCTGGATGCGCGTCATAAAACGGTTGTCCGAGCCTGCGATGGCCGGCTGCTCAATCTTGAGCTCGGCCGTCACCGCACCGCCGGCACGGATGAGGCTCACGTAGTTCAGGCGCTGCTGGGCACCAAAGTCGAGCTGTTGGGCGCGCACGTACAAGCCGTCCAGGCGATCGACCCCCGCCTCGCCGGCACGGGCCTCGATATCCTCGTAGGCGCGCAGGCAATCGTCGAACAGCGAGCGCGGCTCGGACAGCACCACGAGCGCCTTGCCGCTCACGTGCGACAGCGGGCTTACGGTCTGGCCGTACATCACCGGCAAAAAGCGATCGAGCTCAGGCGTGACGATGCGCGCATCCACCATCTCGAGCAATGCGGCCAGTTTGCTGTCGTCCTGGCTGGCACGATAGAGCGCCACATGCATGTTGTGGACGGCCTCGTCGGTAAGCGCCAGCTCACGGCAGGGGAAGATCTCGATGCTGTCTTCGTTGCCGATGGTCTGGCCCGTTGAGCTCACCATACGGCGGATGCGATCGATCTCGTCGCCGAAAAACTCAATGCGCACGGGCGCTTTTTCCTGCGCGGGGAACACCTCGACGGTGTCGCCGTGCACACGGAACAGGCCGGGCGCGTCGGCGGCACCGGCATTGGTGTAGCCCATGCCCACCAAGCGCTGTGGCACCTCGTCAAAAGGAATCTCCTCGCCCACCGCAAAAGTAGTGGACTCCCAGTAGCGGCTCTCGACTGGCGGCACGCAACGCAGCAGCGCACGGGCCGAGGCGACCATGATGCAGTTGTCCCCGCGCACGATGCGCCCGAGCGCCTCGCAGCGCTGGGCAACCACGGCATCGTCAGGCGCCTGCTCGCGCCACGGATAGTCCTTGCGCTCGGGAAAACGGCACACGTGCGCCAGGCCCACATAAGCAGCAAGGCTGCGCGCGGCGCGATCGGCCGCGTCCTCGCCGCTCACAATGTAGACCGTGGGGCGCGGACGGCGCGCAAACTGGGCTGCCGCCATAAGCGTGCGACCCGATTGCGACACGGCCAGCGTCACGTCCTCGCCGGCATCGAGTCCGGCCTCGACAGTCTGCAGCGCCTCGGCAGTGTAGAGCTGCGCGGCTATACGGTGAATGAGCATGCTGTTCCTCCGGCATTGCAACGCCAAAAGCCCGCCGGGGCAAGCTCGGCGGGTCGTACGTCAAAAATCACTGCCTGTCATGGTAGCGCATGGAGAGGACTCCTGCTCAAGCGTACGCCCAGCCCCGCAACAAAAACGCCAGATAGAACTGGACTCACCGGCTTCGCCAAAATTTCCCCGTCACGTCGAACGCCGCAACCACGGAAGGTGCCCCAAGAAACGGCTATTCCTCAAAAAAGCTCGCAACGTTTAAGCGGCTCGTCCACTCGCCTATGGTGTTGGCAAAACCGACGCGTGTATACACGCCCGCAAAACGGCCGCGATACAGGTACAGGCCTTCCATATTAGAAGCGGGCGCAAAACCAAGATCATCCACAAGTCCTTTGGGCGCCTCTCCTCGATGCGGCCCATCGACAAGCGTTCCGCGCAAGCAGGGAGTCTGATACTGCTGAGCATACTCCTGTACAATCGCCCCAGCGGCCGCAGCGCGAGCTAGCACCTGGGACCATTCCTGTTCCGTGACATCCAAACCAGCGACAACGCCAACCGCATTGTAGCCGCCGCACGGCTTGACGATCCATCGATCCTTTTCGACAAATCTCAACAACTGGGTGCTTTCGTCCAAAATCTCGGTATAGGGCACATGCTCCCGTACAAACGATTGCTCCTCCGAGCTCAACAAGGACTGACCGGCCCGAGACCACAAAAACGCAAATACGGTCTTAGTCGCACACGGCCACGTTCTAAAACCACCAACGATACATGCAAGCCCTTCTTGGGCAGCCTCGATTAAGGCCGAGCGTCCGTCGCACGGCTTATCCCACAGCTCGCCGGTCACCGCGCGCCGCCAAACGCAATCAATGGGACCAGCGGCATCGCACAGGCGCCTAGCACCGCCCTCTTCTTCGGCAATCCGCAGGTCGCGCACGTCCGCAAAGCGTGCGACTACACCCCGCCGCCTCATAAGGTCGACAAAATGAGCCGCATCTTCCAAGTCGATGCTTTCCGAATAGTCGACGATTGCCACCGAAGCGGGATAGATCTTTGATTGCGGTGCATGGGGTCCCTCGTCAACGCGGACCCCGTCGTCCGATCGTGCACTATCCTCGGTGCGGCGAGGATGGGCCAGCTCCCACTCTGCATAGGTCTCAAACAATGCATCTATCCAGCTACCGCACAAATCGTACTGCCGAAAGCCGGGATGATTGGACGCAAACTCCTCAAAGGAAGGTGTCATTCGCACGGCTTGGCAGACCGCATCGGTCACTACCATTCCAGCGCTGCCATCGGTATTGAGCTCGCAAAACGTATACGACCCGGTGTCCTCGTCAAGAAAGATATCGACGCGCGCAAGGGGAATCTGGCAATCATAGCCGGCATCCATAGCGCACAGGTCAGCAAAAGCCGGATCCATGCGAAACCACGCACGCACGGACGCATCGGAGCAAAACGCCCGCGTCACCTTGTCCATGATGCCGTACATACGCTCGGCGGCCTCTTTAAGAAGCGCCGTCATGTTCTTGTCGAATATCTTTGGCGTCAGAGCCCAGGGCGCAGGATCGCCGTGGTAGAGCGCATGGGTTTGAGACAAGTGCTCGTCGCCTTTGCGACGACCAGGCAGGTCACCTTCGCGCTTGCGCACGATGCGCTCAAAATAATCTTCAAGCTCTCGCGTCTTCGATGTTGCCACGTTACCCTCCATTGCTCGATTTTTTGCTCATGCTACGCCAGCGCGCGCGGCTTCGGCGCGCTTGAATAGCCTTCTAAATTAGCAACACATTTTTGCATGAGGCAGCGGGAGGCAACATATACTCCAGCTCAAGCGCACGCCCAGCCCCGCAACAAAAACGCCAGACAGACGAGCCACCTGGCGCTATCAGAGTGAGCTATACGCCGAGCCTAGTCGTAGACGCCCATTTTAAGCAGCGTGAAGGTCGGGGCGCCGTCACCCTGCGCGACGCGGACCGTGCAAGTCTCGGTACGGCCCCTGGATGCGTCCGCTTGAATTGCGGCGATGAACTGATCCTTTGACAGGCCGTAGGTGCTCTCGGGGATGTCGGAAGGAAGTAACATGCCGCCAGCACTGTAGACTTCATAGGTGAGCTCGTAGATGTTGTCGCCAAGGTCAGTCGCGCCCGTAACGATGGCACACGGTGGGTTGTAATTCCCCTGGCCGTATTCCTGTTTCAGGTACAAGTACCCACCATGCGCTTCGGCCGAATCAGGAATCACCTGCCCCTCCGGCGTTCTGTCATACGTCATATCAGCATCGGAAAGCGTCAGGCCCGTCAAGCGGTTGAGTTCCCTATTGACCGCATCAGTCGCTATACGCTGGCTATTACCGTTGTCATAGTCGCCTTTCTCGATTCGATACGGCGCGTTGTCAATAAAATGGCACCAGATAAACTTGACCAGCTTGTATTTCTCGTCATCCGAAAGCCCATCAGTCGAATCGAAAGCACCCGCCTGATACCAGTCCAGATCGAAGTGCTCCTCCGTAAAGTTCGACAGAAACAGGTTTGCGGCGGCATAGGTTGCCTGGTCGTTGAGGTCAACCTTTACACTGCTGCCCGTCTGCTCGGGCTCATCCGCCTCGTCCTCGTCGGCGGTAGGCTTCTCCTTGGCGCTTCCCTTGTCCTTATGCTCGGCCGAACCCTCGTCGGACCCCAGCACCGTAACCTGCGATGAGCTGCCCTGCCCAAGCGGACCCAGTACGCCGGTCAGCGCCAGAGCGGCACCGCCCGCCACCAGCACGCCCACCACGCACACGCCGACAATCACCGCGCGCTTATGCGACTTCTTCTGCACGGGAGGCATCCCTGCCGCCGGCATCGGCGCGGGCTCAGCAGGCGCGGCAGCCGGAGAAGCGGCGCCCATGCGTGCCCCGCAGTTCGTGCAAAAATCGGTTCCGTCGGGCATCTCGGAGCCACACTTGGTGCAAAACATATTCGGGCATCCCCTCACAACAAACGGCATCTGTCGCCATCATATTGAGCCTTCGCGGCCCAAATGTGTTGCGCAACATTAGCCGCCGTCTTTGGACGCCGGCAAAACGTGCCGAGCCCTACCCCATCACGCGCACGCTGGGGCACAAATCCGCCAGCGGGCACTCGTCGCACTTGGGTTTGCGGGCGTCGCAAATCTCGCGGCCAAAGGTGATCCACTGGTGATTGACCGACTCCCAATACTCGTGCGGCAGAATCTTGAGCAGATCTTGCTCGGTCTTGAGCGGCTCTTTGGCGTGCGTCTTGGGACTCAGCATCAGGCGGTGCGCGATGCGGTTGACGTGCGTATCGACCGCGATGCCCTCAACAATGCCAAATCCCACGTTGAGCACGATGTTCGCCGTCTTGCGCCCCACGCCCGGCAGCTTGACGAGCTCCTTCATGTCGGCCAGGACCTCGCCGCCGTAGTCGGCAACGATCATCTGCGCGGCCTCCACGGCGTGCTTGGCCTTGCTCTTATAAAAGCCGAGCGACTTGATGGTATCCGCCACATCGGCCACGCTCGCCCCCGCCATGGCCTCGGGCGTGGGCCACTGGGCAAACAGCCGCGGCGTCACTTTGTTGACCTGTGCATCGGTCGTTTGAGCCGAGAGCAGCACTGCAATCAGCAGCCGAAAAGGATTCTCGTGGTCCAAGAAACACTCGACCGGTCCATAGCGGCGGTTGAGGCGCTCGCACACCTCAACGGCGCGCTCGCGTTTGGCGGCATTGGTCTCGCGTGGCATAACGACTCCTCGGCTCGGCGGCACAACAAACTACAGGCAAGATTGTCCCACGTACGGGGGCCTTAAGCCTCCAAAAATGCGCCGGTCTGGCGGCTCCACAGGCTTGCGTATTCGCCGTCCGCCTCGACGAGCTGAGCATGCGTGCCATCTTCGACAATCTCGCCGTCGGCCAACACCACGATGCGATCGAGCGCTGCCACGGTGGACAGGCGATGCGCCACCACAATGGAGGTGCGCCCGCGCATCAGGTTCTCGAGCGCTTCCTGCACCAGCGCCTCGGACTCGCTGTCGAGGGCAGACGTCGCCTCGTCGAGCACCAGAATCGGCGCGTCAGTGAGAATGGCACGGGCGATGGCCACGCGCTGGCGCTGGCCGCCCGAAAGCTTAACGCCGCGCTCGCCCACCATGGTGTCAAAGCCACGGGGCAGGCGGTCGATAAACTCAGTCGCGTTGGCCAGGCGCGCAGCCTCGCGAATCTGCTCGTCGGTAGCGTCGGGGCGGCCGTAGGCGATATTTTCGCGGATAGAGCGGTGGAACAGCAGCGCCTCTTGCGGCACGTAGGCAACCTGACGGCGCAGGCTCTGCTGCGTGCAGCGCGAGACATCCTGACCATCCACGAGCACGCAGCCTCCCTGCACGTCGTCCAAGCGTAGCAACAGCTTGGTGAGTGTTGTCTTGCCCGAGCCCGATTTGCCCACCAGGCCCACGCGCTGGCCCGCCGCCACATGGAGCGTCAGGTCGTCGAACACGCTCTCGCCCGCCGCGGCATCACGGTATGCAAAGCTCAAGTGCTCAAAATCAATCGCGCCCTCGCTCACCTTGAGCTCGGGGGCGTTCTCGTCGTCTGCCACCAGACACGGCTCGTCCAGCACGCGCGTCATCTCGGCCGCATCGCCCAGCGCGCGGTTGATGCGCTGCATCATGGAGCTCACGTAGTTCAGACGCATGGTGAGGTTGTACGTATAGGTAAAGATCATGACGAGCGCACCGGCAGAGATGCCAAACCACGCGTTGCCGCCCGCGACGAACACACTCACCACGGCCATGGTGATAACGATAAGGCCCGAGGTCGTAAAGTTGCGTTGCATCATGGCGTGCATCGATACCGTTTCGGCATCGCGCGCAGCGCGGTCGGCGGCATCGAACAGGTCGCGCTCAAAGTCCTCGCGCCCACAGGTCTTGACGGCCAGGATATTCGTGACCGCATCGGACAGCACGCCCGACAGCTTGTTCTGCGCGGCGGACGTCGCGGCCGAAAGCGGCATGATGCGCTTGTACATAAGCCAGACAAACGCGATGTAGACGACCATGATGCCCACCAGGATCACGGTAAACGTCGGCACCACCGGGGCGAGTGCTGCCACCGTGCAGACAACCGAGGTGATAGTGGGAATGAGCGAATACACCGTCACGTCCACCAGCCCCGTGTAGCCGCTCATAAAACGGCTCGTCTGGCTCACAAGCGATCCGCCAAAACGGCTGGTGTGGAATGTCATGGATTGATTGGAGAGCGTGTCGAAGCACAGGCGTGCCAGGTGATAGTTGCCCGCAATCTCGAGCTTGTAGACGGTGTAGTCCTGCAGCTTGGAGAGGATTTGGCCCACTAGGTTAACGAGCACGAGTGCCAGAATGTAGGGACCAAAGACCTCAAACACCTGGTCGCCCGCCACGGGGCCGGCCTGGACGCGGTCGACGATAAGGGCCATCACGTAGGTGTTGGCAAACGTAAGCAAAAAGATATAGCCCGCCGACGAGAACACCGAGAGAAAAACAATCAACGGCTGTGTGCGCGTGACGTCCCAAAAACGCTGCAGCGTGCGACGTACGGTGGAGCGTTTGAGCGGACTGGTGCTTCTCTGAGACATGGGCTTCCTTTCGCGTCTGATAGGGCGAAACGCCATTGTTGCACACTAAAGCGCACTTCAGGCAAGCGCGATGTGAAAGGCAGCGGGGTGCCCGCGTTTGCGCCGGTGCCCCGCTGCCTTGTTGCAATTAGTCCTCGTCTTCTTGGTCTGTGGAAAGGCCCGCGAGCGTGAGTCCCAAGATCTCATCGGCTTGGTCGGCGTCTTCCGGCGCGTCGATGTCCTTGAGCTTGCGCTCCATAACGTTGGTGCGCGTGGTGATGATGCCCTCGACCGTTTTGCCCGCGGTCTCGATTTGCTGCTGGGCGCGGCGCAGCGCCTTTTGATAGCGCGGCAGCTCGGCCTTGACAGCGGAGAGCACGCGCAGTACATCGTCGGTGCGTTTTTGCAGCTTAAACGTTTGGTAACTCATCTGTAGGCTGTTGAGAATGGCCGCCATGGTGCTAGGGCCGGCAACGTTGACGTGATAGTCGCGGCCCAGGGTCTCGATAAGCCCGGGGCGGCTGACGACCTCGGCGTACAGTCCTTCAAACGGCACGAACATGATGCCAAAGTTGGTCGTTGCCGGCACACTCAGGTACTTTTCGCAGATGTCCTTGGCCTCGCGCTTGACCATGGTGTCGAGCGTCTTGCGCGCAGCCGCCACGGTCTCAGCATCGCCCGACTCCTGCGCGTCGAGCAAGTGCTCGTACGCGTCGCCCGGAAACTTGGAGTCAATCGGCAGCAGCACGGGGTCGCCCTCGTCCACCGGCAGCTTGACGGCAAACTCAACGCGCT
Organism: uncultured Collinsella sp.; assembly: GCA_958448275.1. GTDB lineage: Bacteria > Actinomycetota > Coriobacteriia > Coriobacteriales > Coriobacteriaceae > Collinsella. The sequence continues at coordinate 3,245 of CAUDDF010000021.1, read as the reverse complement.
CCGAGGCGCCGGGCTTGGTGGCGACGTTTTCCAGATACTGGTCGGGTGTAAGGATGTCCGCCAGAATTGCACCCAGCTGTACCTCGCCCAAAATGCCACGCGCCTTCACGTTGCCCAGCACGCGCTTAAGGTCGCCCACGCCGGTGGCGATGGACTGCATGTCGCCCAGGCCCTTGTACACGGCCTCGAGCTGGTCGCTCACCTGCTTAAACGATGCCGACAGGCGGTCGTTGAGCGTGCGGGAGAGTTTCTCGTCCACCGTCGCACGCATTTGATCGAGCTGCACGTTGTTGTCCTTGCGGATGGCGCCCAGCTGAGCATCGACCGTCTCGCGCACCTTGTCCAGGCGATGCTCGATGCCCTCGCGGTTGGCGCCGAGCTGTTGGGCCGTCTCGCGGCGCAGGTCATCCATCCGGTCACCAGCCTGCGAGAACTCGCGTGCGATGGTCAGGTAACGTTGCTGCTCCACGGCCGCATCGGTCGTCTGCTGCTGCGCGATGGCATTGGCCGTGCGGCGGGTTTCGGCCAGCGCGACGTTCAGGGCATCGAGCGCGTTGTTGGCCTGCTCGAGTGCTGCCAGCGTTTCCGCGCTACTGTCGCCACGCTCCCGCAACTCGGCACGCAGGCTCTTGAGTTGGAGGGCGCAAGCCACAGCAACCCCCACCGCCACCAAGGCGATCACAACAAGCACAATATCAATAGCAGACATAAACTCCGCCCAACAAACCCAATCGAGCACCAATCAAAACCGCGATCAATCTTACCCCGCCATACGCACCGGGCGCCCGGTCCCTTCTTGGGCGCCCCTCTCCTCCGCATATTCCATAATGCGGCGCGCCGTCTCCCTGCTCACCTTTGAGTCATCACCGGCTAAATATGCGTACACGTTTCCCTTATTCAGATTCAAATCGCGGCAGAGACCGTAGCGCGTTACGCCCGATTCCTCTAGCGCTCCCAACGTTCTTTTTCGCATCAGGGCGTTGATCCTTCTGTCCGCCACTGGCTTTTCCTTCACCGCTCTATACGCACGCCAAACGTTGGCATAACGATTAGGAAGTTTATCCTCGGCGCATAGAGATGCCAGGCTACCCGTTTGGGCGTACAAGGACAAAACGCCTCGGTAACCCTCTTCCATCCACGAACCCTCGGATAAGCCCAGAACGTATTCGGCTTTACCCTGTGCCAAAGCGAGCAAAAACAGGGGCTCCGCCACGCGCGGCGCAACCGTCGTCGCTTGCTTAACCAGTTTTCTAAAACTGAGCGATTGCTGTCCGGATAGCTCTCGGCAATAGCCTTTTAAGAATCCCTCAAAGGTCAGATTCAACCGAGCACCTCCTTTTTGTATTGCCTGTATGCACAGACCATCTCTTGATAACTCCGCTCCGAAGGCGACGACGCCAGATCCTCCAAGGATGTCGTTAAGTACCTTAACATGGCATTTTCTATTATTATTCATCATCAATAATACTATTCAGTCGCATGACAGAATTCCCAGGATGTGAGGATTCTACTCATGGCGATAATCCCTACACCCCAGAAGTCCTAACGTGACAAACGCTAACTCTCCCAGCCGGCGCGAATGGTTGCTACGACATCGCCTAGGCGCTGGCCGAGAGCCGCTAGATGTTGGAGCACCTCGTTGGGCGATGCGCCGTTGAGGATGCACGTGAGGGCATACGATGCCAGAAAGATGGCCACAAGCCCTAACGGGATGAGCACGATCATCGCCAATGTGCGCAAGCGCTGGCCCACACGGCGACGACGCGCACGACGCTTGTCGAACGCGAGCTCCTGCGCATATGAATCTTGCTGTACGGAATAGGCCTCTGGTGCCGATTCGCACCCGGGCACAGCTGCAGGTACAGCAGCGGGCACGACATTTTGCGCAAAGGGCTGGGCTGCCGCCCCTTGCATTTGCATCTCCATGAGTCGTTGCTGCTGACGCAGCATGCGCTCAGCTTGTTGCTGCGGAGTCTCAAGAAACAGATCCATGCTGGCCTCCAAAATCGGAGCATTCGACGCTTACGACCAGCATCCCGCACCGCCATGACCGCGACAACGCAATCGCCGGCAATAGCCACAAAGTTTCTTTTGCTCAAAAGCTGTCGAAAAGCTCAACAACTCCCCTACCAGCACTTTCTCTGAGCTTTTTTCGCCAACAATCTTTTGGCCTTCCACCCTTACGCCAACTGACCAAAATCTAACCAATAGCTTGACGAAAATTGTGGAGACCGGGACCCCACACAAAAAGTGCCGCCCCAAAGGGGCGGCACACAAACTTATTATCAGCTTTTCTGTAACGAGCATGCGACGACTCAACGCCGGGGCGCAGGGCGGGGAAACCTTTGCCTCGCGCGACCCTGCGAAGCCGTGAGCGAGAGGGAAAGGTTTCCCCGCCCTGCGCCCCGTGGTCGGTGAGAACAGACTACATGCCCGCGAGACCGCGGGCGGCGGTAGCGCACATAAACGCCAAGGCTAAAATCACGAGCGAGCCCGCAATGTCTGCCAGCACGCCCATTACGCGGCGCTCAAACAGCCAGCTCTCAAAGTGCGGGGCGACGTTGCGCCAAACACGCCACAGCAAGATGCCCATACCGATGACGCCCGGGATATTGAGCAGTAGGATCTCGGAGCACAAAAGACCGATCAGGTTACCGGCGGCAAAGCCCGCATCACCCTCGCAGTATTTGCGGTAGACCATATACAGCATGTACGCCACAAACGGCTGCAAGCACGCAGAAATAAACGAGACCACCATCGAGGGGTCCTGCGAAAAGACCTCGGTGAGTTTATCGACACTCGTGGCGTCCTTCGAAGCCAAGAATAAACCGATAACCACAAGGGGCACCACGCCCAAAATTACCTCGACCAGAGTAAACAACTTGGCAGTCAAATCCTCACTAGCCGAATTCAAATGAGGCGCCCACTCAGGATGAGCATGCGCGCCAACCTTCTTGTCCTTCTCGACACGATCGACCTTTTTACCCTCGGCAACCCGACGACCAGGATCCTTGCGAGTTCCCGCCGCAGCAACCCGAGCCCGAGACTTCTTACCCATAACCAACACCTCACAAGAGGAAACGAATAGCCAACGCTACCCAGTGTACCCTCTAAGCAACGTCACCGCCCCAACCGGCCCCCACAAAAACGTGCCGCCCCATAAGGGGCGGCACACAAACTTATTATCAGCTTTTCTGTAACGAGCACGCGACGACCCAACGCCGGAGCGCAGGGCGGGAAATGCC
>CAUDDF010000020.1:0-35332 GCA_958448275.1 uncultured Collinsella sp. | reverse complement strand
GATCTCCGCCTTGAGAGGGCGGCGTCCTAAACCGCTAGACGAACGGGCCACATGACATCTGCACTGCCGTGCTGCGGGGTAATATATTACGGGACAAAAAACGTCAGCGCAAGAAGAAATTCCAAATTGCCGAAAAATTGTCGGCAGGTTATGGAACACGCAGGTAAACTAGGTAGCTAATTCAAGTTGAGATGGACCAAAAGAGCTTCGCGATCGTTGGGAATGTTGTCTTCGATCACGGCGTCGAGGGCGGAGTTGAGAAGCTGCCCCAGTTCCGGCCCGGGCTTGACTCCAGCACGGATCAGGTCGCCGCCGTTGATGGCGAGCATCTTGAGCGTATAGGGCTCCCCCGCCCTCAGCAGCTCGTGCGCCATCGCGCGCATCTCCTCAATCGTCTCAACGTAATAGAAGCACGATGGGGCCTTGCCAAGCGTGTCAGCACGCTTGAGGTCCATGAGCTCGTCAATCAGGCGGGCCGTGTCGACGCCCTCACCCGAAAGCGCGCGCATCATATTGAGCAGGCAGGAGCGCTCGGGGCGCAGCGGCTTATCGTGATATTTGATGAGCAGGCAAACGTCGCGCACCAGGTCGTGCGAGAGTGCCAGGCGATCCATAATGACGCGCGCTTTCTTGGCGCCGAGCTCGGGATGACCGTAGAAGTGTCCGCTGCCGGCGTGATCGACCGTAAAGCACTCGGGCTTGGAGACATCGTGCAAAAACGCCGCCCACATAAGGCTCGACGATGGCGCGACGCCGTCGCACAGCGCCAGCTCCCCTGCCACCGTCAGCACACGGGCGATATGCTCGTAGACGTTAAACGCATGATAGACACTTCGCTGATCAAACCCGCGACCCGCTGCCAACTCGGGCACAGCGGCGCAGATGAGCTCAGGGTAGCGCAACATGGCGTCTCCCCCGTGACCGGTCGAAAGAATGCCCTCGAGCTCAATACCCACACGCTCACGCGCCACGGCATCGAGCAGCGGCGCGCACTCGGCAAGCGCACGCTTGGTCTCGGGCTCAATCATAAAGTCCAGACGGCAGGCAAAGCGCACCGCACGCAGCATGCGCAGGGCGTCCTCGTTAAAGCGACGCTTGGGATCGCCGACAGCGCGAATCAGCTTGCGCTCCAAGTCACCCTGGCCGTCGTAGCGGTCGACAAGCCCGCGCTCGGGATGCCAGGCCATGGCATTGACGGTAAAGTCGCGGCGCGCCAGATCGTCCTCGAGCGAGGCGGCACGCTCCACACTCTGGGGATGGCGACCATCGGTGTAAAAGCCATCCAGACGGTACGTGGTGACCTCGATACGCTCGCCATCGGAAATAGCCGTGATTCCGCCAAATTTAATGCCCGACTCCACAACCGCGATGCCGGCGGCCTCGAGCGCCGCTTTGGACTCCTGCCACAGGCCGCTACAGCACATATCAACATCGTGGCTGGGGTACCCCATCAGGGCGTCGCGCACCCAACCGCCCACGTACCAAGCCTCAAGACCAGCCGCCTCAAGCGCGCGCAGGACGCACAGGGACGCATCGGACGGTTGAGTACCGTTGAGCGAAACATTGCACATGCCTATGGCCTCCTGCGACTATCAAATTGGCTATCGATTGCGTCTGCAAGAAGTCTAGCAAGAAACAGCCTCCACTGCACACGCAAGTCCGATAAACAAAAACGCATCCGTCCTAGTCTAAGACGGATGCGAAATAATCAAACTATTCAGACAAGGTGCCGGAACTAGCAGACCTGGCGAACCTCGATGTGCTTCTTATATTCGTCCACCTTGGCAAAGTCGCCCAGGCCCGGGCACTCGACCACGTTGGCGCCGGTGGCCATCGACAGACGGAGGGCATCCTCGACGCGCTTGGGAGCGTCGTGCCATACGGACAGGAAGGCAGCGAGCGAGGAATCGCCGGCGCACACCGTCGACAGCAGCTTGACGTCGAAGGTGCGATTGGCAAACCAGATGTGCTCGCCGTTGGAGAAGTACGCACCGGCGCCACCGAGGGTCAGCAGCACGTTCTTGGCGCCCTTAGCGTGCAGCTCGGCCATAGCGCCCTTGACGGACTCATCGTCGCCACCGCTCACCTTAATGCCAAAGATGTCGAGCAGCTCGTCGTCATTGGGCTTGATCAGCAGCGGCTCCATGGCAATGAGGTCTGCCAGCTGATGGCTCGAGATGTCGAGGACGAACTCGGCCCCCTTGGCCTTGACGCGGCGCAGGACCTCGGCCAAGAAGCCCTCGGAAGTGTTGGGAGGCAGCGAGCCGCTGATGACCAGGCAGGTCATGTCATCGAGCGAATCGATGAGCTCAAACATCTCCTGCTCGTTGGCCTCGTTGATAGCGGCACCGGCGTTGACCATGTTGTACTCGGTGTCGGGGCCGGCGTTGAGGAACACATTGACGCGCGTAATGCCGTCGGTCCACACGGGTTTGACGGGCACGCCCAGGGCCTCGGCGCCCTTAACGATAAACTCGCCCGAGAAACCGGCGAAAAAGCCCAGGATCGTGGTGTCGACGCCGTAGTGATCGAGCGTAAACGAGACGTTTAGGCCCTTGCCGTTGGGCGTGTAGACGGCGTTGCGGGTACGCGTGACGGTGTTGGCAGCAAGACCGTCGCAGGCGATGTTGTAGTCAATAGCGGGATTTGCAGTGAGCGTGTAAATCATGAATGTTCCTTTCACGAAGCAACGTGTTAATGAAAGTATATTCCACGCATCGGTAAAAGGCTAGGACAACTCGGTGAACGGTGTGGAAGCGGTGAAGTACGGCGGGACACCTCTCCCCCGTGGCGGAACAAAAAGGCGCCCCAGCCAAACCGGGGCGCCACATGCGCACGAATATGTCGCGGTTCGATTACTGACGATCGAGCTTGCGGACGGCAACGCGCTTGCTGTACTCGTCGACGTGACCGAAGTCACCGATGCCGACGGACTCGGCAACGTTGGCGCCGGTGGCCATAGCGAGCTTCATGGCCTCCTCGACGTTGTCGCGATCCCTGTACCACTTGTGCAGGAACGCAGCGAGGGTGCAGTCGCCGGCGCAGACGGAAGAAACCAGCTTGATGTTGAACTCACGCTTGGCGTACCAGATGTCCTCGCCGTTGGAGAAGTAAGCGTCGCCGCGGCTACCACGGGTGAGCAGCACGTTCTGAACGCCAGCGTCGTGAGCCATCTTCATGGCAACGCGAACCTCGTCGTCGGTGTCGACCGGCACGCCGAAGATGGCCTTCATCTCGTGATGGTTCGGCTTGATGAGCAGCGGCTTCTTGTGAGCGAGCTCCTTGAGCTTGTCGGAGGACAGGTCCAGGACGACGTCGGCGCCACGGGCCTGAGCGTGCTCCATGACCTGAGCCAGGAAGTCGGGCGTAGCTTTGGGAGGCACGGAGCCGGAAACGATCAGGCACTCGAGATCGCCCGCGGTGTCCAGGATGTTGTAGAGCTCCTCCTGGTGCTGCGGCGTGATCGGAGCACCCGGGTTCAGGATGCCGTACTCGTGCTGGCCATCGTTGACGTAGGTGTTAATGCGCGTGATACCGTCGGTCCAGACCGGGCGGCAGAGGCAACCCAGGTTCATGACCTCCTCGACGATGAACTTGCCCGTGAAGCCGGCGAAGAAGCCGAGCGCGACGGTGTCGACGCCCATCTTCTTAAAGGCGAAGGACACGTCGAGGCCCTTGCCGTTAGCCGTGTAGCTGGCCGAGCCGGTGCGGACGTTCTCGTCGGGCTCGAGCGGAGAGCTCGAAACCGTCATGTCGACAGCCGGGTTAGCGGTTAGCGTGTAGAACATTTACAGTACCCCCTGTATATGTGAGGGCCGCGTGGCCGGCCCATTCCAACCACGCGGTTACCTCTGATACCAAATTAGCGAGCTGCGGACTCGAGCAGAGCCTTGACCTCGGCGGCGGTGTTGCAGGCGAGCGCCTTCTCGGCGAGCTCGTCGCACTCGGCCTTGGTCCACTGACTGATGGTCTTGCGGGCGCGCAGGATCGACGGAGCGCTCATCGAGAACTCCTCCAGGCCCCAGCTGATCAGCAGCGGCTCGAGCAGCGGATCGGCAGCGGCCTCGCCGCACATACCGACCATGATGCCGGCCTTCACGCCGCTCTCGATGATGTTCTTGAGCGAGCGGAGCACGGCGGGATAGTACACCTGGTACAGGTTGGAGATGGTGTCGTTGCCACGGTCGGCGCACATGGTGTAGCCGATCAGGTCGTTGGTGCCGATGGAGAAGAAGTCGGCAACCTCGGCAAGACGGTCTGCGAGCAGCGAAGCGGCGGGCGTCTCGACCATGATGCCGACCTCGATGTTCTCGTTGAACTTGCGACCCTCTTCGGTCAGCTCGGCCTTGCACTGCTCGACGAGCTCCTTGACAGCCAAGACCTCCTCGACGCAGGTGACGAGCGGGATCATGATCTTGACGTCACCGAAGGCGCTAGCGCGCAGCAGAGCGCGGAGCTGGACCTTGTACTGGTCGGGATTGGCCAGGCAGTAACGCACGGCGCGGAAGCCCATGAAGGGGTTGTCTTCCTTGACCATATGCAGATACGGAATCTCCTTGTCGCCACCCACATCGAGCGTGCGGATGATGACCGGAGCACCCTTGAGCGCGCTGGCGACCTTACGGTAGGCGTTGAACTGCTCCTCCTCGGAAGGAAGCTCAGCGGAGTCCATGAACAGGAACTCGGAGCGGAACAGGCCGATGGCCTCGGCGTCGTGATCGAGCGCGTTGGGCACGTCATCGGGGTTACCGATGTTGCAGGCGATGATCTTCTTGATGCCATCGGCAGTCACGGACGGCTTGCCACGGAAGGCCTCGAGGGCTGCCTTCTCGGCAGCGAAGGCCTCGGCCTTGGCGGTGTAGGCAGCGAGCGTCTCCTCGTCGGGATCGGCCTCAACGATACCCTTGCCACCATCGACGACAACGGTCATACCGTTGCGCAGCGCGGTGCAGCTGTTGGAAACCGAAAGGACAGCCGGAATCTCGAGGGCGCGCGCGATGATCGCGGAGTGCGACGTGCGGCCACCGGTCTCGGTGACGATACCGGCAACGTGGGCCTTATCGATCGTGGCGGTCATGGACGGCGTGAGGTCATGCACGACAACGACGGTGTTCTCGGGCAGGACGGAGAGGTCGACGACCTCCTTGCCCAGCAGCTCGGCCAGAATACCGGTGCGGATGTCGGCGATGTCGGCCGCGCGCAGACGGAACATCTCGTCGTCCATGGACAGGAACATGTTCTCGAACATGGTCGAGGTGTCCATGAGCGCCTGCTCGGCGCAGGTACCGCCGTCAATGGCGGCGTTGATGGCGTCGGTCATGCCCGGGTCCTGAGCCAGGACAATGTGTCCACTCATGATCTCGGCCTCGGCCTCGCCCACCGTCTCCTTCATGTGGTCGGCCTGAGCCTGGGTCTTCTCGCAGAAGACCGAAAGAGCGGACTGATAGCGCTCCTTCTCTGCTGCCGAATCAGCAACCTCGTGCGGCTCAAACGTCAAATCGGGATCGACGGCGACCATGACGGTGCCGATACCGATGCCCTCGGAAGCGTTGACTCCCTGATACATTCCCATTCCTCTCTCCGTGTCATGTGATAAAGCGTTTTGCCATATCCATGACAAAAGAGCGCAGCTACCTTACAACAGGTCACTGCGCCCCCAAATATGAACTTAGTTGTTCAACATGCGACCCGTTTGAGTTCTACTCGCCAAGACCGCTCTTGATGAGCTCGATGGCAGCAGCCAGAGCCTCGGCCTCGTCAGCGCCGTCGCACTTTACCTCGACCTCGGTGCCGCAGGGGATACCAGCAGCCATGAGGGCCATCGGGGACTTGCCGTTGACCTCCTTCTCGGGGGTGACGACCGTCACGTCACAGGCGTACTTGCCCATGGTGGAGGCGAACAGACCAGCCGGACGCATGTGCAGACCCTGAGGATCAACGAGGGTAGCCTTCTCAGAAACCATAATTGACTCCTTTTTGTGTTTAACCCCTGTCATGCATGTGGCAGGAGTCAGATTCACGACGTTGTTTATATTAACTCACATCAAACGGTTTTTCATTATGTTTCGGACAAATTGTTGGACAGATGTGTTTGTCGTCCGCTTGCTCGCCCACAGGGGGCCGGGTGCGGCCAGTGAGATTTCCTGCTCTACAGTCCTGCTCGCACGAAGAGCACATTAAGTGCTCTTCGGCTCGTGCGGAACTCGCGATAAATCTCACTGGCCGCGCCCGGCCCCCTGTGGGCGAGCAAGCTGCAGAAACTCGGTCGGTCCAGAGCAATATCGTGCAAACGGAAATCTGGCTGATGATCTGTTCGCGACAAAGACTCGATAGGTAGCCCCCTCTATGACCTTTTATAAGTTGCGGTGAAATAGGGACTAAATTTGGGGTTGAATCGTTTAAACAGTCCCTATTTCACCGCAACTTATGGGAGGGATAGAAAAAGGCGAAGGCCCTGGAGAGGGACTCCGCCTTTTATACAGGGGGCGATGGTATTCGCGTACCGTGGGATTAGACCAGGCGGGCGTTGATCGTCTTGGCGATCTCGGCGGCGTCGGTGGAACCCTTGACGGTGGCACGGAAGTCCTCGTCCATGAGCGCCTCGGCAACCTTGGACAGGATCTTGAGGTGCGTGGTGCCGGCCTGGGCACCGGGGATGAGCAGGGCGATAGCCACGTTGACGGGAGCGCCGTCCATGGTGTCCCAACCGGTCACGCCGGACTCGTCCTTGACGACGATGACGGCAGCCTCGGTAATGGCGTCGGACTTGGCATGCGGGATGGCGAAGCCCTCCATCATGCCCGTGGTGCCCTCGGCCTCGCGGGCCAGGAAGGCGTTCATCACGGCGTCGGCGTCGCTGGCGATACCGGCCTTGACGGCCTGGTTGGAAACGAAGCTCAGAGCCTCGTCACGAGAAGCGAAGTCCTCGGCGACAAAGACATTCTCGACCTTCACGAAGTCGGCAGCCTCGGCCTTGGGGGCCTCGACGGCAGCGGCCTTGGGAGCCTCAACCGGCTTGGCTGCAGGAGCGGCCTTCTGATTCTTCTCGAAGTCGTACTTCTTGAAGGCCACGAACAGGATGCCACCGACCACAGCGCCGATGAGGATCGCGAGGACCCAAAGCGGACCGTTCTCGACAACGGGCAGGACCAGGAAGCCACCGTGAGGCGCCGGATCGTGAACGTTGAACATAATGGTCAGGATCGAAGCGATAGAGGAACCGAGCATCATGATGGGCATGACGGGCCAGATGTTCTTGGTCATGAACGGAATGGCGCCCTCGGTGATGTGGGTGCAACCAAGGATGAGGTTGACGACACCGGCGTCGTGATCCTCCTGGCTGAAGTACTTCTTGCCGACAACGACGGCAAAGGTGGTGATCAGCGGCGGAACGATGCAGGCGGCGGAGACGGCAGCCATGAAGTTGGTGCCGAAGTTGTAGGTATCGGTGCCAACACCGGCGGCCAAAGCCTCGGTGAGCATAGCAGTACCGGTGACGTAAGCAGCCTTGTTGACCGGGCCGCCCATGTCAAAGGCGCACATGCAGCCAATGGCAAGACCCAGTACAACGGCGCCAGAGGCGGACAGGCCCTTGAGGAAGTCCATCATGGCGGTGTTGATGGCAGCCATGGGGCCGGAAATGCCGAGCATGACCAGGCCGACAATAGCCGTCGAGAACAGCGGGTACAGGAAGATAGCCTTGAGGCCGTCCAGGTTCTTGGGCAGACCGGCAAAGACCTTCTCGAGCAGCAGGATAACATAGCCGGCGAGGAAGCCACCGACGATGCCGCCCAGGAAGCCGAAGCCCACGCCGGCGCCACCGGCGTCGATCATGCCGGTCTCGGCGTTAACAGGCAGGCCCTGGATGGCGATCATACCGGCAACAAAACCGGGAACGAGCGCCGGGCGCTTGCCGATGGATTCGGCGATGTAGGCGGAAAGCACCGGAACCATGAGGTTCATTGCGATGCCGCCGATGATCTTGAGCATCGCAGCAAAGCTGTTGTAGTCAGACGCCGTCGAATCGAAGGACGTAATGCCCCACAGGAACGAGACAGCGGTCAGAACACCACCGGCAACGACGAAGACCAGCATGTGGCTGACGCCGTTCATGAGGTGCTTGTAGATGATGTGGCCGATGGACTCCTTCTCCTCGACATCGTCCTCGACATCGGCGGCAGCTGCAACCGTGTCGTCACCCTTGGCGGAGAGCGCGCGATCAATCAGCTTACCGGCGGCCTCAACGGACAGGGCCTTGGAAACACCAACGGAAACCATGGGCTTGCCGGCGAAACGCTCAGCCTGGACATCCTTGTCGGCTGCGACGACGACGGCCTTGGCACCAGCGATCTCACTCTTGGTGAGCTCGTTCTCGACACCGACCTGGCCATGAGTCTCGACCTTAATGGTCAGACCGCGCTCGGCAGCTGCCTTCTCCAGCGCCTCCTTCGCCATGAAGGTGTGCGCAATGCCGGTCGGGCAACCGGTCGCGGCGATGATGTCAAACTTAGCCATGTGTCCCTCCTTCTTGAGTACAGCGCCCGCGAGCGCTCCCCTACACGCGCTTTGATGCGCGTTTTTCCACAACTGAAAGATACCAACCTACCGTCCGCGTGAGAAGACACAAGGTGAAAATCTCCGGTGAAAGGTTCTTTCATAACCGTAAACGGTAAGTGAAAGTTTACCATCAACACTTGAAACGGCAAGGTGTATCTTGTAATTGAAAATGCCCGTATACTATGGCATTGCAAATCAAGCTAGATTTTCATGCCAACCAGGAGCCATCCATGACCGATAGTAGCAAGAGCGCACTTTCCCTCATTAGTACCCATCAGGGATACAGCGAGTCCGAGCAGCGCATTGTCGACTATATATTGGAGCACCAGTCCGAGGCTCCACGCCTCACGGCGGCTCAGCTCTCACGCGCCGCTGCCACGTCCGAGGCGACCGTTTCGCGCTTCTGCCGCAAGCTGGGCTTTGGCAGCTTCCGCAGCTTTCAGTTTTCGTTGGCGAGGGATTTGGAAAGCCAGCGCAACGAGGGCCTGACCGACGAGGTCTCGCTCGACAATATGGAGCAGAGCCTCAAGAACATCCTGGCTGCCAAGGTGAGCGAGCTTAATGCGACCATCGACGGAATCGACCACGATACGCTGGCGGCTGTTGTGCATGCCTTTAAGCATGCAGGGGTTATTGAGTTTGCAGCTGTGGGCAATACGAACGCGGTCGCGCTCGATGCGACGTTTAAGTTTTCGCAGCTGGGCCTGCGCTGCATGGCGAGCACCATTAGCGAGACATCAATCGGCTTTGCGCTCACGTTGCGCCCGGGTGACGTCATCGTGCTCATCTCAAACTCCGGCAAATCGCGCCGACTGAATCGCATGGCAAAAGCGGCTCGCGACTGCGGCGCAACCGTAGTCGTCATCAGCAGCGACAGCAAATCCCCGCTCGCGCGCCTGGCAGACTACACGTTTAATACCGTCAACCACGAAGCGCTGCTGACGACGGGCGACTTTGCGTTCTCCAAGATCAGCGCCACGATGATCATCGAAGTCATCTACAACTTCCTGCTGCCCGAGATTGAAGACGCGCGTGAGCATATCAGCTACTACGAGGAGCTCATCCAGCCGGACAAGGTCGTTGAGTAAAACGCGTAGTGGGACAAAAATTTCAGTCTATTTTGTCCCACCAACACCGCTGTTACGACCTAACCTCGAGCTTCTTCGAGCATCTGCTTTGCGTGGGCCAAGCTTGCCTCGGACTGATCGCCGCTCAACATGCGGGCGATCTCGGCAGTACGCGCTTCGCCGGTTACCTCGTCCAAATGCGTCTGGGGAACATCGCCCGGTTCCTTGCTGACGACATAATGCTTGTCAGCCATGACGGCGACCTGCGCCAAGTGGGTTACGACAATCACCTGATGCGTAGCGGCGAGATCTGCCAGCACGCCAGCAAGTGCACGCGCCGTGGAGCCACCGACACCAGCATCGACCTCGTCAAACACCAGTGTATCGACACCGTCCGCGTTACCGAGGACAACCTTGCTCGCCAGCATGACGCGGCTGAGCTCACCGCCCGACGCAATTCGACGCAAGGGGCGCGGCGTCAAACCGGCACCGCTGCGGTATAGCAGCTCGTAGCTCGAAGGACCAACGGGCGTCCACTCAGCACGGGGAAGATCACGCGACTCCCAGACGAGCTCGGCACTACCCATCTCCAGGCGAGCCATCTGGCGGCCCACCTCGTGACAGAAGCGCGGGGCCGCCGTATTGCGAGCGCGCTTAAGCGCCTTGGCGGCAGCAAACAGTTCGCGCTCCGCCGCGCCAAGCGCTTCACGCGCCTTTTTGATCTGTTCATCGCCGTCATCAACCAGGGACAGCAGCTCTTGCGAGCGATCGCGCATGGCAAAAACATCGTCCATAGTGGGACCCCACTGACGCAACAGACCCTTGAGGTCGGAATACCGCTCACGCATGCGAGCGAGCTCGCGCGGGTCGAAGGCGATGCCATCGCGATAGGCACGAAGCTCGTTCGCGCAATCCTCAAGGGAGATACAGGCATCCGAAAGTGCATCGGCGATGTCACCCAGCTTGCGATCGACGGTCGCCATGCGTGAAAGCTCGGCCACGGCGCTGTTCACGGCGTCGAGCGCTCCCCCTTCGGAGGCAAGCGATGCATGGGCATCGTTAGCTGTGGCAACCAGTACCTCGGCATGTTCGGAGCGCGGCAGCAGTTCCTCGAGTTCCTCATACTCGCCCGGTTTGGGGTCAACCTCGCCGATGCGCTCGAGCGCAAAGCGCGCCTCCTCGACGCGGCTCCCCTGCGCACGCGAGGCCTCTTCGACACGTCGAACCTCCTTAGCGGCCGCGCGCGAGGCTTTAAAGCAAGCACGGTAGTGCTCGAGCGACTCGAGTGCAGGGCGCCCTGCCCAGGCATCGACCATCGCAACGTGATGTGCCGAATCGAGCAAGCGCTGGTGCTCGTGTTGGCCGCACAGATCCATCATCACGCCGACGCGCTCCGAAAGCTCGCGCACACTGGCGATACTGCCGTCAATCTTGACGCGGCTGCGGCCCTCGGCGGAAAGGCTGCGCTGGACCGTGAAGCCTTCCGTGTCGTGCGGGCCGTCAAACAGGCGCGCCTCGACACTCGCCAGCGCCTCGCCCTCGCGCACCGTCGACGAATCCGCGCGCTCACCCAAAATAAGCTTGAGGGCCGAGAGCAGCGCGGTCTTGCCGGCGCCGGTCTCGCCGGTCAGGACAGTCAGGCCGGCACTCGGCACCAGCGTCGCCTCGCGAATGAGTGCAATGTTAGAAACCTGAAGCTCATCGATCATGGCGGACTCCGTAGAATACGCGGCTCACCGAGTTGTAAAAACTCTCGGGGCCGTAGTCGAGCAGCAGCACATCGCCGGGGCCTCGGCGCACGGCCACGCTCTCAACGGTGCCATCGCAGGTAATAAACTGTCCATCGATAGCGATCGCCGGAACGCTCGGGCGATCATCGGACATAAAGATTTCGACGACATCGCTCGGCGAAGTCAAGAAAGCGCGAGCTTGAATGGTGTGCGGCGCAATGGGTACGCAGACCATGCCCGTATAGTCAGGGCTCACGATGGGGCCACCGGCGCTGAGCGCGTAACCCGTAGAACCAGTCGCCGTCGAAACGACGACACCGTCACCGCGTAGGCGGTCGATATGGTGACCGGACACCGTGATGTCAAACTCGACCATATCGGACAGGGGGCCGCGGGTAAGCGCCATGTCGTTGAGGGCGAAGGTGCGCACGACATCCTTCGTACCATCTTCGCGCACGGACACGATATCCGCGGCGATGGTAGCGCGACGGCTCACATGCAGCTCGCCGGACAGGGCGTCGCTCACGACCTGCAGAATGTCGCGCTCCTCGGGACTCGCAGCAGTTAAAAAACCCAGGTGACCATAGGAAAGACCGAGGATAGGAATCTCACGATGGTTGAGGATGCGGGCAGCGCGCAACAACGTACCGTCGCCGCCGAGCGTAATTACCAGATCGGAGCCGTCAATATCAGGCGTGCTCTGAATCTTGGATCGCTGGTCGGCAGCCCATGCGACCTCATAGCCCTGGCGCGTCAGCCAAAGCTCGAGCATCAGGCCGCTCTCGACCGCCTCTTGCTTGTAGTAATTGGGAACCAGAAAGACCTTCATAGCGTTGCAGCTTTCTCGCTCAAAACCGATATCTGGGATTGCAGCTCGTCTTTCGAACGGTCGCCGGGGACTAACCTCTTGCCGTACAGGAAAAACTCAACGTTGCCCTTGGCACCATGAATGGGTGACACGCACACATCGACCGGGAACAGGCCCTTTGCAGCAAAGAGTTCAACCGCCGCCAAGAGTGTATCGCGGCGCACGACGGGATCGGTCACAATGCCGCCCTCGCCCACCAGCGCCGCCGGAGCCTCAAACTGCGGCTTTACGAGCGTGCAGAATGCACCCGTAGGAGCCAGGCACGCCAGTACCGCATCGATAATGTTCGCGATGCTGGTAAACGAGACATCACACACAGCCAGGTCGATGACGCCGGCATAGCCAAGCTCAGGCAGCTGCGTCACGTTTGTGCGCTCATGCAGCGTCACGCGATCGTCCTGACGCAACGACCAATCGAACTGGGCGCGACCCACGTCCACCGAGACAACGGTCGCAGCTCCGCGCTTGAGCAGGCAATCGGTAAAACCGCCGGTAGAGCAGCCCACATCCAGACAGGCAAGGCCCGTCGGATTGATGCCAAACGCATCAAGCGCGCCTTCGAGCTTAAGACCGCCACGGCCAACATAGGGAATGCGCCCCTTCACGTGCAGCGGCAGCCCCGGGATCACCTTAAGCCCCGGCGAAGTCAAGCGCTCACCGCCACTCGAGACCAAGCCGGCCATAAGAGTGCGAAGGGCATCCGCGCGATCGGCGCAGATGCCCTGTGAAATCAGTTCGTCATCAAGACGCACACGTTTCATGAATGCCATCAACCATTCGTATCCGGAGATGCGGCCTAGCTATCCTGGGATTCGTTTGCCGCATCCTCATCGTATTCCTGCTCGAGCTTGTCGGCCTCACGCGGTGTCAACTCAAACTTGTCGACCATATCGACCGCGCGGGAGCCCAGCTCAATCGCTTCGTCAAACAAATCGAGCGAACGCTCCAAGGAGGTATCCTTGGAGCGAACGGTAGCGATGATCTGATCCAGACGGTCCGAGATCTCGTCGAAGTTGCGGACGGAACCCTCTGGCATGGCTACTCCTCGACGGAGTCGACAACAGCCTCGGCGGCGTCCGAATCCTCGGCCAGCACGCCAGCCTCAGCCTGGGCAACCGCAACCTTGGCGGCAGCTTCGGCGGCCTGGGCCTCCTCGCGGGCACGGTCCTCGGCCAGCAGCTCTTGGTACAGGTCCTCGCCCGGCAGCTCCTCGCTGCGAGCGATCTTGCCCAGCACGCCGTTGACGAACGACGCAGACTGGTCGGTGCCATAGGCCTTGGCAAGCTCGACGGCCTCGTTGATCACGATGGCGTCCGAAACCTCCTCGTCGGTGAGGAAACGCATCTCGTAAACGGCGATACGAAGCAGATTGCGATCGGCGCCGGGCATGCGCATAAGATCCCAGTTCTTGGCAACGGAGCGCAGGGCGCAGTCGATGCGGTCGATATGCTCGTAAGCACCACGGCACAGCTCCAGCGCATAGGGGTCGAGGGGACCCTTCGAGATCAGGAAATCGCCCTCGAGGACGCGCTCGAGCGGGCTGTCCGTGGCCTCGGCCTGGAACAGCAGCTGCAGCGCCTGACTGCGGGCAAGCGTACGCCCGCGATAAACCTTAAGACTCAAAGGTTACTCCTTGGGGAAAACGAGGCCGTCGATGCAAACGTCAACGCGCTCGACCTCGACGCCAACCTGGGCATCGATGGCGGCGACCACGGCGGCGCGAACGGCCTCGGCGAGTTTCTTGAACGGATAGCCAAAGAACACCACGACACGCACGGTGAGTGCGAGCTTGTCGCCGACGACCTCGGCCTCGACCGCCGGCTCGGAAGCCGGGGCCTTGGACGAGAGCATCATGGAGACAAGGTTGGTGGCAAGGTCCTTGACGCCAACGGAGGCGATGCCCTCGACATCGGACACGGCGCGCGAGACGATGGCGGTCAGAACATCGGGCGAAATGCCGATGCCGTCAATCTTGATTTCCTGGGGCATGAGTCCTCCTAGAAGATTTGGTTGCTAGACGCGGGAGACGAACTTGCCGTCGCGGGTGTCAACCTTGATGACCTCGCCCTCGTTGAGGTACATGGGAACCTGGATGACAGCGCCGGTATCGATCGTGGCCGGCTTGGTGGAACCCTGGACGGTGTCGCCCTTAAAGCCCGGGTCGGTCTGGACGATGGTGGTCTCGATGAACATCGGCGGGGTCACGCCCATGAGCTCATCGTCGGCGAAGAGCAGCTGGCAGATGTCGTTCTCGCGCAGCCACTTGGAGTTCTCGCCCACCATGTCCTCGGGAACGGGAACCTGCTCATAGGACTCGTTGTCCATGAAGATGTAGTCGGTGCCATCGTTGTAGAGGTACTGGAACTCACGGGTGGTGAGCATGACGCTCTCGAACTTGGTGCCGGCGTTGCAGGTGTTCTCGACGACGCGGCCGCTCTTGATGTCGCGGGTCTTGTAGCGTACAAACGCGCCGCCCTTGCCCGGCTTGACATGCTGGAACTCGACGATGGTGTAGACCTTGTCCTTGATGCGGAGACCGAGGCCGTTCTTGAAGTCGGCGGTAGAAATGGTAGGCATAGCGACCTTTCTTGTTATGGGCAGAACGCACAAGCGTCCAAATTACATACGACAGAAATTATACACTTGCAGACGGCGCCTGCAGCGAGCGCATAAAAAGAGAACGCGGGGCGTCCGAATCGATCCGAACGCCCCGCCCCAAACTATCTACCGAAGTAGACTAGCAGTCGATAACGTGCAGGTCGTGCGGGGTCTTGGTGAAGGGCTCGTAGCCGTTCTCGGTGACCACGCCGTAGTCCTCAAGGCGCACGCCGCCCACGCCGGGCAGGTAGACGCCGGGCTCCATGGTGACAACCGAGCCGATCTCGATGGTGTTCTTGCTGCGGTTGAAGTTGGGCAGCTCGTGGATGTCGATGCCCACGCCGTGGCCCAGACCATGGTTGTAGTAATCACCATAGCCGGCATCGCCGATGATCTTCTTGGAAAGCTTGAAGATGTCGTTACCCTCAACGCCCGGA
Organism: uncultured Collinsella sp.; assembly: GCA_958448275.1. Taxonomy (GTDB): domain Bacteria; phylum Actinomycetota; class Coriobacteriia; order Coriobacteriales; family Coriobacteriaceae; genus Collinsella. The sequence goes on along the minus strand of CAUDDF010000020.1, from coordinate 20,076 downwards.
TGGATGGCGGCGACGCACTCCTCGTGCGTGCGGCGCACGAGTGCGTACAGGTCGAGCTGCTCCTGGGTGGGCTCGCCCATCACGACAGTGCGCGTCATATCGGAGCGGTAATCGCAGTAGCCCGCGCCGTAATCCATGAGGACGAAGTCGCCCTTCTCGATGACACGGTCACTCGGCACGGCATGCGGGTTGGCGGTGTTGGGGCCGCTCGCCACAATGGAGCCGAAGGCCAGGCTGTCGGCGCCGTTGGCGAACATAAAGTTCTCGAGCTCGTTGCGAACCTGCTTCTCGGTCATACCGGGCTTAATAAAGCCGAGCATGTGCTGGAAGGCGGCGTCAGTGATCGACTGTGCATGGCGCATGAGCTCGATCTCCTCGGCATCCTTGATGGCGCGCATCTTGCGGATGTCGTCGTGCATCAGCGGCAGCATGCAGGCGACGGAACGGTCCTCCAGGCCGCGCTGAATACCCTGGTAGAAGTTAATCTGCATATCGTCCTCGACAGCACAGACACGGCACTTGTTAGCCGCAATCTTGCCGGCGACCCAGCCGGGGATGGTACCCTCGTCCATGTCGTAGACCCAGGGGCTGCCGGCGGGCGTGTTCTCCTCAAAGCTGTTGAGGTAGCGCGAGTCGGTGTGGAACAGGCACTGGTCGACCGTAATAAACGCAGCGTGCGGGAACTCGAAGGTGTAGTCGAAGACGCCCTTCACGCCCGTAAGCCAACGAAGGTTGGCCTCGTCGCGCACCACGATGGCATCGTAGCCACGCTCGGCCATCAGGGCACGGACACGCTCGATACGACCGGCAGGACCGGCAGCAAACTCAGACATGCAGATTCCTTTCTTGTTGTCTCAAGATAGACGGGACGGGTCTCAACCGAACGACGGAATCGCATGCGATCCGCAACCGATTGAAAACCCGCCCCTCAACATGATACGAAAGACGATGGAAGTCAATAAATCTTAGAGAAGTTCTTTACGAGAAGCCAAGTAGGCGTGAGCATGGCGCTCAAGAACCTCGTCCTCAACGTTCGTTAGGCGAATTGCGCCGAGTGCCGCGGGCAGCGGCAGCATGCTGCGGTTTGAGCGCGCGAACTGCTGTCTGCGGAACTCCTCGATATATGCGGCAGGCTCCAGATCGAAGGCAAGTTCCTCGATACCAAAGTCCTCCAGACAGTCATCGACCTCAAAGACGTAATCGATATCGAAGTCGCAGGCGTCGTGGGCAAGGCGCGCCTCAAAGCGCATGCCCTCGGACAACAGCTGGTAGGCAGGGACCTGCGAAGCGGCATCGCCCAAGCAAGCGCGCAAGGTACGCTCCCCCGTCTTGCCAAAATCGAGCGCATGGCGGGCGCTCGGGTTCGTGGCCATCAGTACGTCCTTGCGAGCAGTCTGAGACCATTGAACGGCATTGACGAGCGCGACCTCCTCGCCCGCGAGAATCTCGGGGACGGTCTCAATAAACTGATTCCAGCGGGACTTGCTGCTCGAAAGCATGGTGCCAACAAGTACCGCATAGCCGAGCTTGAGGTCCTCGGGGTCCGCCTCGCGAACAAGATCGAGGTCACACACGACCAAACCCGGTTCGGGACGGAACGCGATAGCGGGAAGCGCATTGGCCGACGAGGCGACAAGCGGCTTCATGGTCGTCGCGACCGTGAGCATGGCGTCGAAGGTCGTCGGCAGCAGCGCGCACTCGGCTCGGCCACACCACTGGTTGGCGCACCAGCTAACAACCGAGCAGGTTGCGGCATCGCCAACGGCGACAACCAGATCGTCGCAGGTAACGCCGTTGGCAGACAGGGCGCCAAAGATAGCATCAGCATCGGCCAGCGTGGCACCAGCAGGCGAAACCTCGAGGACTAGCGGCGACACGGCAAAACCGGCGTCGACCAGCGCATGCTCGACGACTTCACCAAAACGCTCGGATGTGGCGGTGTTCCAAACGACCATCGCGCGCTTAGGCTTGCCCACGGCCGAGGCAAACATACGCGACAGCTCATCGAACGCACCCAATCCGACACGGACATCGACGCTGCGGTTTTGGAAATTGATCAGTTGACGGCGAATCATAGCAGCCCACGCTCCAAAAGCATCTCGGCACAAAGGTAGGAAACGTCCTCGAAGGACTTGTTGCGAATATCAAGGGTAAGGTCGGCAGCCTGGCGATACAGCGGACGGCGATGCTCAAACAGGCGCGCGGCATGCTCAGGCGAGCGGAAATCGGGGCGCGTGTCGGACCGACGAATCTGGCGAATCGAATCCTCGAAGTCGCCCTCGAGGTACACGCACGTACCCATTTCGTGCATCAGCTCAATATTCACCGGTGTCTCGACGATACCGCCCCCGCACGAAACCAACAGGCTGCGCTCACTTTGGAGCGAACGGAGCGCCGAGGTCTCGAGCTCGCGAAAACGATCCTCGCCCTCGGTCTCAAAAATCTCGGTTACCGACTTGCCGCAACGGCGCACGACCAGGCGGTCGGTATCGATAAAACGCCGCTTGAACATAGTGCCGACGTTGCGCGCGAGCGTCGATTTGCCCGCGCCCAAAAAGCCGATAAAGAAGATATGGTCGCAGCCGTGTTTGGTGTGCTGGGACATGACGAGACCTATTCCTCGCAGGGAAGGTCGCGCAGGGCCCGGCGCTCAAAGATACGGAAGATCTGCGTATACCACAGGTCTTGCGTCGCCTGCGGCTTAACCAAGATGGTATCGACGCCGGCGAAGTTGCCACTCCACACGTCCGTGTAGAGCTGATCACCGATCAGCACCGCCTCGTCAGCCGTGGCGCCGAGGCGCTTAAGACCCGCCTTGAGGGCAAACGGTGCCGGCTTCATGGCGTGGCTGATGGCCTCGAGTCCCAGCTCGCGTGCCGATGCCATGACCTGGTCGCGATGCCAGTTATTGGACACCATGCACAGCTTAAAGCCTTTGGCGCGGGCGGCGTCGAGCCAAGCGGAAATCGCGGCGGGGACCTGCTCGGTGTCGCGCGGCACCAGGGTGTTATCGCGATCGAGCAGAATGGCGCGTTTGCCGTCGGCCCACAGGGTATCGAGGTCGATGCGATCGACCGAGGCAACGTATCGTTTGGGGCTAAAAATCCTCATGCTAATTCCAAGACTGTTGATGCTCTTCGTAGGTTTGCGAGAAGTACTCCTCGTCCTGCGTAATGTAGAAATACAGGTCATCGGAGTCGGTCGGCTCAAGCGTGGCCTTGAGTGCCTCGAGCGACGGAGAGCAGATGGGCGTGGGCGGTAGGCCCTCGTGCTTATAGGTGTTATACGGACTATCGCTCTGCAGGTCGTCGGCGGTAACCTCGCCACCGGTGACATACATCATGGTCGCATCGCTGTTGAGATAGCGCAGACCGTCGAGCTTGCCGGCAAGGCGGTTGTAGAAGACCGAGGCCACGTGCGCACGTTGATCGGCGTTGAGGCCCTCGCGCTCAACGATAGAGGCCAAGTTGACGATGTCGTAGTCGGACATCTCCACACCGTAGCGTTCCTTGATCTTGGCTTCGCAGCTCGCAAAGTCAAGCGACTTGTACTCGGTCTTAAACTGATCGAGCATGGCGCGAATCACGTCATCGGCCGTCGGCGAATCGCCCAGCGAATAGGTCTTGGGGAACAAGAAACCCTCGAGCGAATCGTTGGCGGCGCCCTTAAGGAAGCTATAGTCGTCAACGTAGTTGGAGGCCTTGGCCTGGTTGAGGAAGTCTTCCTTAGAGATACTGTCGTAGGCCTGGGCCACACGGTCGGCGACTTGATCGACCGTTAGGCCCTCAGGGATAGTCAGCGCATTGGAGCCCGCGTTGGGGCCTTCCATGAGCTGCTGAACAACCTTGGTCGCATCCATGAGTGTGGTGAACGAATAATCACCAGGCTTGAGCGACATATCGGCGTTGAGCTTTTTCACCGCCGCATAGTAATCCTTGGGATTTTCTACGATATGGTTCTCGGAGAGAATCGAAGCGATGCTGTCACCCGAGGCACCATCGGGAATCGTGATAGTAACCTGCTGGCCTGCAACGACTTTCGCACCCTCACCGCCAAAGAAGCCCTTGACGGCTGGCACGACAAAGAAAACGATCGCGACAAGCGCAAGCACGGCAACAACGCCACCGATAATCATAGGCACCGGGGAGCTTTTCTTTTGAGCACCGCGACGAGCATGCGTGTTGTAGCTCGAGCGGGTCGCCGGAGCAACGCCATGCGAACCACGAGCGTGATGCGAATGCGATTGGGGGGCCTGCGTTCGCTGGGTAGGTGCCTGCTGCTTAAAGCGGGTGCCGCCTGCAGGCTGGGCCGTACGAGCAGTGGGCTGCTGAGCCGCGTGAGAAGCCGAATGCTGAACCGAACGAGCAGAAGGCTGCTGACCCGTCCGTTGAACAGGTTGGGCCGAACGAGAGAAGGACTGCGCCGGGCGCGCGGCAGGCTGAGCTGCGCGCTGCGTCGGCTGTGCCGGACGCTGGCCAGGCTGGGCAGGGCGCGACGCCGGCTGCTGTGTACGATTCGGCTGGCGCGGATCGGAAGCACTAGGCATGCGAAACCTCCTCGTTTTTACGATCGAGCCACGTCTGCAAAAACAGGCTGGCGGCAATCATGTCGATCTTGCCCCTCATCTGCTTTTCGTTGAGTCCCTGCTCGCGCAGGATACGCTTGGCCTCTTGCGAGGACAGACGCTCGTCCTCAAACTCCAACGGAAGATCGAGCTCGTCGGCAATCTTTTGCGCCACAGCGGCAACGCGCTCGGCCTGAGGGCCGGGCTCACCGGCCATGGTCAGGGGACGTCCGCTTACCAGGATGTCGGGCTCATAGTCCTCAACCAGGTAGCGGAACGTCTTGGCCATACCGGTGACCTCGGCAGCCGGAAGCACCTTGACGGGCATCGCCATCTTGCCATCACGGCTCGAGATGGCGATGCCGATCCTGGTCTCCCCTATGTCCAGCGCGAGCGCAACCACAGCGACTTCTTAGATTCTTAGGCGCCGAGCGCGGTCTTAGCGGCCGCGAGGGCATCGGCGATGCCGGCAGCATTCTTGCCACCGGCCTGGGCCATGTTGGGACGACCGCCACCGCGACCGTCGACCAGACCCGCGATCTGCTTGATCACGTTACCGGCGTGGAAACCGGCCTTGACGGCGTCATCGGAGCCGGCAGCGAGCAGGGCCGGAGTGCCCTTCTCAGTCACGCTGGCGACGACACAAGCGACAGGGCCGGCGACCTTCTGATGCACGGTATCCCATACGTTGCGCAGGTCGGCAGCCTCAAGGCCCTGGAGCTCAGCGACAACGAGCTTATAGCCGTCGAGCTCGACGGCGCCCTCGATGGCGCTGGAGATGGCGTCGGAGGAGCCACCGGTCAGAGCCTTCTTGAGCTTATTGGACGTCTCGCGCAGCTCGGCCTGCAGGTTCTCCACGCGAGCGGGAACCTCGTCTACGCGGCACTTGAGCGCAGCGGCGGCGGCGTCAACGAGCGCCAGGCGGTCGGCCATGTAGTCGAGGGCACCCTTAGAGGTCACGGCCTCGATACGGCGGACATTGGAGCCCGTAGAGGACTCGGAAATGATCTTGAACAGGCCAATCTCAGCAGTGTTGGCAGCGTGCGTGCCACCGCAGAGCTCGCGGGAGAACGGCTGGTCCTCGGCGCCCACGGAGACGACGCGGACGACATCGCCGTACTTCTCGCCAAACAGAGCGACAGCGCCGGCGGCCTTAGCCTCGTCGATGCCCATGACACGGGTCACGACCGGCTTGGAAGCGAAGATCTGCTGGTTGACCAGGTCCTCGACAGCCTTGAGCTGCTCAGAGGACAGAGCCTCGAAGTGCGTGAAGTCAAAGCGCAGGTGCTCGGGCGTCACCAGCGAGCCGGCCTGGGAGACGTGCTCGCCCAGGACCTGCTTAAGGGCGGCGTCGAGCAGGTGCGTGGCGGTGTGGTTGCGGCGCAAGAAGCCACGGCGCTCGGCGTCGAGCGCGGCGGTAACAGCGGCACCGACAGTCAGCGTGCCCTCGGCAACGTGGGCGACGTGAGCATACAGGCCGTTGTGGTTCTTGGTATCGGAAACGGTCAGCGAAACGCCCTCAGCGGAAAGCTCGCCGGCATCGCCCTGCTGGCCACCCATCTCGGCATAGAACGGGGTGCGGTCAAGCACGACCTCGACGTCCTCGCCGGCGGCAGCGGACTCGACGGACTCGCCGTTGCGCACGATGGCGACAACCTTGGCGCCCTCGATCACATCGTTGTCATAGCCGTCGAACTCGGTCGCTGCGACCTTGTCGGAAAGCTCGACCCACACGTCGTTGAAGCTGCCCCAGGCGTCGCCCTTGGCATTGGCGCGGGCGCGGGCCTTCTGGTCCTCCATGCAGGCAGTGAAGCCGTCCATGTCGACGTCGTGACCAGCGGTGCCGGCGATCTCGACGGTCAGGTCGATGGGGAAACCAAAGGTGTCGTGCAGCTTAAAGGCAACATCGCCCGGAAGCGCAGCACCCTCGGCAAGCGCTGCCAGGGCCTCATCCAGGTAGACGCGACCGTAGTCGAGCGTCGTGGAGAAGCGCTCCTCCTCGGAGGCGACGATACCCTTGACGAGCGCGACGTTCTTGAGCAGCTCAGGATAGGCCTCGCCCATCTGAGCGTTGACCTCGTCGATGAACTTAGTCAGGAAGGCGCCCTCGATGCCCAGCAGGCGACCGTGGAACACGGCGCGGCGGAGCAGGCGGCGAAGGACGTACTCGCGACCCTCGTTACCGGGCAGGATGCCGTCAGAGATCATGAAGTCGACGGCACGGGAGTGGTCGGCGATGATGCGAAGAGAACGGCTGGCGCCGGAGTAATCGTCGGCGTCATAGGTCTTGCCGCTGATCTCCTCGCCCAGCTTGATGAGGTGCTGCATCAGATCACCGTCGTAGTTAGCAGTCTTGTGCTGCATGATAGCGGCCATGCGCTCCAGGCCCATGCCCGTATCGAGGTTGCGGTGCGGCAGCTCCGGCATGGAGCCGTCCTCCTGACGGTCGTACTGGGTAAAGACGAGGTTCCAGAACTCAAGGAAGCGGTCGCAGTCGCAGCCAGGCTTGCAGTCGGGGCTGCCGCAGCCGACCTCCTCGCCCATGTCAAAGTAGATCTCGGAGCACGGACCGCAGGGGCCGGTGGGGCCAGCGGCCCAGAAGTTGTCGTCCTCGCCCAGGCGGGAGATGTGGTCCTCGGCAACGCCCAGAGAACGCCACACGTCGTGGGTCTCGTCGTCCTCGGTAAAAACGGTAAAGTACAGGCGGTCGAGCGGCAGCTTGAACTCCTTGGTGATGAGCTCAAAGGCCCAGGCGCAAGCCTGCTCCTTGGAGACGCCGCCAAAAGAGAAGTCGCCGAGCATCTCGAAGAAGGACAGGTGACGGCCGTCCTCGCCGATGCAATCGATGTCGTTGGTGCGGACGCACTTCTGGCAGGAAATCGCGCCGATCTCCTTCATGGTCTTCTTGCCCTGGTAGTACTCCTTAAACTGATTCATGCCGGCGTTGGCAAGCAGCAGCGAAGGATCGTCGGGAACGAGGGACGAAGAAGGATAGAGCTTAAGACCGCGCTCCTCAAAGAAGTTGAGGAACTTGGAGCGGATCTCGGCCGTAGTCATTGACGGGTAGTCAGCACTCATAGAGGGAATCTCCTCGGTTTCACATCGAAACAGTTCAAACGTAACGATATTACCATCCCGCCGCGCAAGTGCAAAAAAGAGGGCCGCCAAACAGCGACCCTCCAGCGAAAGTGCACGTTATTCAGTACTGTGCGATCCTTTGAAAAAGGACTGCTGTAGAATTACATATAAGAATCACCCGGAAGGAGCAATCGATGAAAAGTAAACGATTTGTCCTGAATGCACTTCTGGTACTAGCACTTTTAGCGCTCTTGGCCTTCTCCTGCTGGTACGCAAACCAACCAGCATTTGGCTACGTATTGTATGCAGTAATGTCCGGCGATAAGGCTTATTACACTCTACGCGCAATTGACGTTCTCTTTTTCTATGTAGCCGGCCCCTTATCAATCGCTTTGCTCGCGTTTATTGTCATTTACAACTTCAAGAAACGTTAATAGGGCCTATTTAGAATCCGAATCGTCCATGGAGCCGTCGATGCCGGTTTTGGTATCGTCGTCCGAGTTGGAGTCATCGTCCTTGGCGAAGGGATTCTTGAAGAAGCCCGTGGCATCGGGTTGCAAGCCCGAGAGCTTGATCCAAGGATTATCGAACTCGGGCTTAGGCATCGCTTGGGCCTCGGGCGCAGTCTCGTTGCCGATGAGCTCGGACTCGTAAATGAAGGTGTCGTCGCCGAGCGCGTCGTAGGCGGCGACCGGGTTGCCATCGGCATCGCGGTACGGTGTGCCCTTAAACACGGCGCCGTCATAGGCCACAAGCTGGCGGCCGGTCTCATTCTCGAAGTAGAACACGAAGATACCTTTGAGGGCCGCACAAAGCGGGATGGCAATAATCATGCCGATGGGGCCCATGAGTGCCGAGCCAATAACGAGCGCCGTGAGGCTCATGATGGGATGCACCTGCACCGAGCTCTGCATAACCTTAGGCGAAATCACGTTATCGGTGACGTTTTGCGCGACCATCGTCACGACGAGCGTCCATAACGCCAACATGGGGCTGAACATGAAACCGAGCACTGTGGCGATTGCTGCGCTCACCCAAGGACCGACGACTGGAACCAAATGCATGATGCCGGTAAAGATAGCCATGAGCGCCGCATACGGATGGCCGATGATCATAAAACCGATAAAGGCGAGGAAACCACCGCAGATGGACGTCACGACCATACCGCGCATGTAGCCGCCGACAGAGCGAGAAAGGATGGCGACCATAAAGCGGTACGAGGTCTCCTTCTCCTGACCGATGATGGTGCAAATCTCGTGGTGCATGCGAGGGTAGTCGCAGGCCATCCAGTACGCAAGCACCAGACCAAGGAAGATCACGAACAACTGCGAGGCCGTATTGGTGATGAGCGGGAACACACCACGGCCAAGCTCGGCAGCGATCTGAGACACGTACTTTGATGCCACAGTAACAAGCGACGAAAGATTATCGTCCAAATACTCCTTGAGCGGCGTGTTGTTGAGCGTCTTGGCATGCGAAATCATCTCGTTGAGATCGCCACCCGCAACACGAAGCTGCTCGGGCAGACGGCTCAGGACTTCCATGATCTGACCAAAGAGAATCGGCGACAAGATGCAAACGACACCGACGAGCACGGCAACAACAACAATAAGCGCGATAAGCGAACCGATGCCGCGATTCACGCCATGGTGCTCGAGCCAGTTGGTGATCGGGGACATCACAAAAGCAATGATGGAGCCGACGGCAAGAAACTCAATAACCGGTGCCAGGATGCCCATAAGGTTAAAGATGACAGCAGCAATAACAATGCAGCCGACAACAGCCCAAATGCGCAGCGTCAGAATGCGGGTGTCGCGCAGCACGCGATCGGTTTGTTGGGGGTGCTCACTCATGAACGAATCATCACTCCGTCGGGGTCGATCTTGTCCTGAATCTTCTTAAGCGTGCGGCGCAGCAGACGCGAAACCTGCACCTGAGAAATACCCAGTTTCTTGGCGATCTCGATCTGGGTCATGCCCTTCACAAAGCGCAGCTCGATCACCTCGCGCTCGCGCGGCGAGAAATCGCGGATGGCTTCCTCGATCACCAGGCGGTCATCGGTAAAGTCGAGCTCGTTGTCATCGTCGGCGTAACGGTCGAGAATCGACGGCGCATCGTCGGAATCGGACGCACCAGGAGCCTCGATGGGCACCGAGGTATAGGCCGAAGACGATTCCATAGCCTCGAGGACCTCATCGACAGTCACATCTAGATACTCAGCGATCTCCTCAACCTTGGGCGAACGCTGCAGCTCGTTGGTAAGTTTGTCAGTAGCCTGGTTGACCTTGGCCGAGAGCTCCTGCAGACGACGCGGTACGCGCACGCTCCAGCCCTTGTCGCGGAAATGGCGTTTGATCTCGCCCAGGATAGTGGGTGTCGCAAACGTCGTGAACTCGAGTCCGCGCTCGGGATCAAAACGGTCGATAGCCTTGAGCAAACCCAGATAGCCGACCTGCATGAGGTCGTCGAGCGGCTCGCCGCGATTCTTAAATTTGTTGGCAAGAAACCTTACCAGGTTCATATGGGACATGACGAGCTGCTCGCGGGCGTCCGGATCACCGGTCTCCTTGTAGCGACGAAACAGCTCGCGGGTTTTCTCCTTGTCCCAAGCGGTCTTGCCGCTCCGGGAACGTTCGGTCATATTAAATATCCGCCTTGAGGTCGAGGGAAAGCGTCAGGGGCGCCGCAGTCTTTTCGTAGGAGTCGCACACGCTCGCGAGGATGAGCTCGGCATACACCGCAGCCTGGTCGTCTTCATCGACCGTAGCCTGGTCGCCAAAGGTAATAGTCATGCCAACGTGGGTCTCATCGACATCGAATTTGATGGTGATGTCATCGCAGTCGACCGCGGTGCAACCAAAGATGAAAGCCTCCTCGGCAGCCATGCGGATGTCCTCAATGCGATCGACAGACATAGAGCACAGGGCACCAACGTTGGCTGCCGTCATGCGCACAAGGCGAGCGAGACGCGGGTCACCGGCAACGGTCAGCGTGATAGGGCAGGTTGCTTCGCTACTCATCGCAGGACTCCTCAGAGGTCTCGGCGGGCGTATAGGTGTAATACTGAGCCGGCTTGGATACAGACTTCTGACCATCATCGTCGCCCGCGGCGGCCTCGTCCTCGCCAATTAGGACGCGCTCGGTAGGCTGCTCGGCCTCCGCAGCGGCAGCGGCGAGCTTGCGATCGGCGTCGGCTGCAGGAGCCTTCACCTTATTGAAGAGCTTCTGCACAGCACCGGCGGCAGAATCAGTCACGCTCGACACGGCGCTGCTGGCCTCGGCCACACTGCCCGTGACCTCGGAAATGTCGCGAACGACGGCCTCAACCTCAACAAGGTTGGACGTCAAGGCATCGACCGCGGTCTTGCTCGACTTAAGCAGCGGCTCCATCTGGGCAAGCGCCGGCGTAAGCTCATCGACAGCGCCATCGAGCTTTGCCACCACAGGCTGAGCCTCGGCGATGGTGTTGTTGAGGTCGTTCACGGTCTTATCGAGCGAGTCGACAACGGTGCGGGTCTTGCGCAGGGTAAGCGCGAGCTCAACGATAGCCCACACGCCGGCAACGGCGAGCAACAGCAAGGCGATTTGAATGGGACTCATACAAGCCTCCCAAAGGAATCGAAATACAGACGGTTCCCATGGTACCCCAAAGGGGACCGAACATGCCAAGAGCAGCAACGTGGAACAAAATTATCAGCAGCTACTTCGGTGCATTCCCGCTGCGGTCGCGTTCGCTTTGCTCTACGCGCCATTCTTCCCAACCGCGGCCAGCAGGCTGCCAGAACGCGCCGCGCTCCAGTCCCTCGGGCAAATAGCGCTGATCGACCCAGCCTTCGGGATAATCATGTGGATACTTATACACACCGTAATCATCGCTGCCCGGGCGATGGCGATCGCGCAGATAACTAGGCACCTCGCGAAGCCCACTAGAATGGATATCGGCCAGCGCCGCATCGATCGAAGCCTCACACGCATTGGACTTAGGCGCCAAACAAACATAGAGCGCAGCCTGCGCGAGGTTAATACGGCACTCGGGATAGCCAATAACCTCGGCAGATTTAAACGCAGCATGCGCTATAAGAAGCGCCTGCGGGTCAGCGTTGCCAACGTCCTCAGAGGCATGAATCATAATGCGACGGGCGATAAACTTAGGATCCTCCCCTGCATCGATCATGCGCGCAAGCCAGTAGACCGTGGCATCGGGGTCGCTACCGCGCATGGACTTGATGAACGCACTGATGATGTCGTAGTGCATGTCACCGTTTTTGTCATACGTAAAGCCGCGACGCGGGTTGGCAATCTTTACGTCATCCACGGTGATGGGATAGCGCTCCCCCGCCGACGGCGCTGGCGTTCCCTCGGTATCGGGACGCGTGACGGCAATCTCGCTCGCCAGCTCAAGTGTCGTCAGGGCCGAGCGTGCATCACCCGCGGCCAGCGTACAAATGGTCTTGACCGTATCCTCATCGGCCGAGAACTTACCGTTCAGGCCATGCGGAGCCTCGAGCGCACGCTCGATCAGCGTGGCTATGTCCTCGTCCTTAAGGTGTTCAAGTTCCACCACACGACCACGCGAGAGCAACGCCGAGTTGACCTCGAAGTACGGGTTCTCCGTCGTGGCACCAATCATAATGACGGTACGGTTCTCAACCGCATGCAGCAATGCATCCTGCTGTGACTTCGAAAAGCGATGAATCTCGTCGATAAACAGGATGGTGCGACGGTCGTACGTATTCAGACGCGTCTTTGCCTCGTCGATCACGCGACGCAGGTCCTTCACGGTACCCGTGACGGCGCTGACCTCGACAAACTCACTCTTGGTATGGTTGGCGATAATGTGGGCCAGCGTCGTCTTGCCCGTACCGGCCGGCCCGTACAGTATCACGCTCGAAAGCACATCGTGCTCGATCGCGGCACGCAACCATGAGCCCTTACCGACGGCCTTTTGCTGGCCCACATACTCGTCGAGCGAATTGGGGCGCATGCGCACCGCAAGCGGCGCATTCTGAAAGGAACGCTCGCGCGTCGAAGCAGAAAAAAGGTCGTCCATAGCCATCCCGTGCATCAATCAAAAAAGTTATCCACTAACAGTATACCTAATAGATACGAACTACCGTTCGTTAATATAGGTACGGTGCGGAAACTTCAATCCCGGAAACAGCTTGCTCGTGAGCTCGCAGAAATAACCGTCCGTCATGCTCGCAATGTAATCCACGACCGCCTGGTCCTTATCATTCTGCCAGGCATAGGCGCGATCGTAGTAGGAAAGCTGCTGCTCGATGCGCGAAATATGGTGCTTAAAGATGTACGAGGACTCGTCACCACTGTTTAGATCCCGCAGGCAACGGTCGTAGAGCTTTTCGAACGCCTCACGCAGCTCCACCTCGGAATCGCCTTCGATACCACCCTTGCTATAGATCTTCTCGTAGTTCTCGCGCTTGGCTCGGCGGATTTCCTCAAACAGGTCCTCGCTCATCTCGATGCGCGGCTTACCATAGCTGTGCTCAACGATATCGATGGAAGCGTGCGTGAGGATCCAACTGTTGTAGGCACCGCCCCGGCCATCATCAAAAGCGTCGGGCGAAAGCAGGCCAGCCGCGATCGCATCCTGGCGGTCGCGACCGACGTAGGCAAGAATATCCGAGATGCGAACGACGCAGCCTTCGAGCGTCATAGGACGCAGATGCTCAATTGCGCTATAGCCCGTGGCAATGCAATCCTCAACCGTCTGGTCAAACTGGTCAAAAGAACTCATGTCCGAGAGCTCAAACACACGCTGCTCGTACTCGCCGTTATGGCATAGCACGCCGTCAAGCGTCTGGAGCGACACGTTGCGGCCATACAGCGTGTCGAGCACTCGGACCGACTGCACGTTATGGAAAAAATAACGCCCCGTACGCTCATGATAGATATCGTTGAGGAAGCGCTCGCCGGCATGGCCGAAAGGCGTGTGTCCCAAGTCGTGACCCAGGCCAATCGCCTCGATCAAATCGCAATTGAGCCCCAAGGCGCGACCGATATCGCGCGCAATGCGGGAGACAAGCTGCACGTGCAAACCGCGGCGTGACAGATCGTCATTGCTACGGAAGCTAAAGACCTGCGTTTTACCTGCATAACGGGTGTACGACGGAAGATGAAGTATCTTTTCGGTATCGCGCATAAATGCCGGACGCATGAGCGTGCCTTTGTCGGCAGCGCGATCAATACGACGAATGACCTGATCGTCGTTGCAACGATACGGGTTGACGACACCCGAGGCGCGGTCGGCGGCAATACGCTCGACCAGATCGGGCGACAACGCCGCGGGAATGCGATCCATGCGCGCCTTGATGGCGGCTGTTTCTTGATTAATTGCCATGGCATGCTCCTTAAAAAGGGCGCGCAAACGGTTACACCGTACTACCCACGCACTCGATTATGGCAAAAATCGGCACCAAAAACGGGAGCAATGGCAGGGAGCGCGATTTTGTGAAGAGGCAGGAGAGGGCAAGGACCAGGAGCGCGACGGCAAATGCCACGATGCCGCCCAGAGGGTCAAGCGTGCAAAGCGCGAAGAGCGCCTTGACGTCCCCCATGCCGATGCCGGGGGCGTGGCGAAGGCGCCGCCAGAGCGACTCAGTGAGCACAAGGGCAAGGTAGACGATGACCGCAAGACCGGCGTGGTCAAGCGCCGTGGTAACGCCCTTGTCGAGCCAGACGCCTGCCAACGCCGCCACCGCACACACGCCGGCAAGCTCATTGGGAAACCGTCGCTCACGGGCATCAACCAAAGCACCGGCAAAGATGCAAATCCAAAATGGGATGTAGGGCATCGTGCACCTCCTTGGGCAGCTACTCGAAAGCAAAAACCACCACAAAGGTGCCTGTCCCCTTTGTGGTGGTTTTGGTGGTGGTTATTTGGCGCCTTGCATGACCTCGTCGAGGGTAACGTTGACGGCGTGCTGCGTCGGGACCCAGTCGACCTTTAGGAACAGGGCCGCCACCGTGATGGGAATATAGCTGAACATAAAGATCGGGAAGGTAAATAGGTTGGTCACCAAACGCCACTTTTGCGCGCAGTGAATATGCTTGTACTCGAAGATGGTGGTGAGTAGCGCCAGGATAAAGAAGGTCTGGTACATCATCGCGAAGGTCATAATGAGCGAGGCGGCACAAGCCTGCATCTCGACCTCGGTGGCCAAGAAGCCATGCGAAAGTCCGCCCACGATGAGGAAGGTCGCGTTGGCGAGCATGGAGATCAGGGACAGCAGCATGCCCGGAGCGATGGTCATAAACATGTCGTAGGCAGCAAAGCGATGATAGCGGAACGTCGACTTGACCAGGTGCTTACCGTAGGTAAAGAACACCTGGTAGAAGCCCTTGGTCCAACGCATGCGCTGTTTCCAGGACGCCTTAAACGTCACGGGCTGTTCGTCAAAGAACTCCGCCGGCGCATAGCCAATGCGAATGCCGTGAATGGCGCAGAACGTGGTGAACTGGATATCCTCGGTCAGCGTATGGAACTGCCAGCCGTGCATGCCCTCGATAACGCTGGCGGAGATGAGATAGCCCGAACCCGAGACAGCGCAGGACGTCTTGCAGATATTACGCGCGTTGTTGAGGAAGCGCGCCTCGCGCAGGTACCAAGTGGCATTAGCTGCCGAGATCCACGAGCTGCCGAAGTTCTTGGAATTGCGATAGCTCGTGACCACATGGAAGCCCTGGTCAAAGGCATCGTTCATCTTAGACACGTAATCGCGGGAGATAACGTTGTCGGCATCGAAGATAAAGTAACCCTCAAACGTGTCGGGATACTCGTTGAGAATGCGATCGAAACCAAAGTCCATGACCCAGCTCTTGCCCTTACGGGCCAGGTCATTGCGCTCATAAACAATAGCACCGGCCTCGCGCGCAAGCTGCGCCGTGTTGTCGGTGCAGGCATCGGCGACCACGAAGACCTCGATGAGCTCGGACGGATAATCCTGGTCCTTGATGGAGCGTACGAGGTTGGCGATCACGGCTTCCTCGTTATGCGCCGCGATAAAGAAGGCATAGCGGTGGAGTTTTTTGGCCTTGGGAGGCGCGACCTCGCCACGAAGAGCACCGATGACAAAGAAGACCACCTGGTACAGAAAGCAGACCGTGAGCAGCGTGACGACAATCTGGTTGAAAATCACGATGGGTGTGTTGGTTTGTAAAAAGGCGAGCATGCAGGCTCCCAGGAACGCATTACGTAAACAATCGTATATCTTACCGCAGGCTTACCGAGTTCAAGAAACCACCTAATACCGGCTAGGCTTCGAGAAGGCCAAGCTGCGGGACGATGTCGTCGCCGGCGGCGGTGCGGCCAATCGAGCGCGGGGCCAGGTCGTCAAGAACCGCAGCGAGATCCCACGGCAGCTCATCGCGGCACTCAATACGCTCCCCCGTCACGGGATGGTCGAATGCGACGCGCCAGGAATGAAGGAATTGCCTGGTCAGACCCTGATCGGCGCGTGCATCGCACTTGCCGTAGAGTGGATCGCCCACGCAGGCGTGGTTGATATGGCGCATATGCACACGAATCTGATGTGTGCGGCCCGTAAACAGATGGCACTCGACGAGCGTATAGCCGTCGTCAAAACGCGTGGAATCGAAGCGCTCGAGGACCTTAAAGGTCGTAATGGCCTGGCGCGCGAAAGGGTCGTCCGAAACCGCCATCTTGACACGGTCGCGCGTAGAACGCGCAATGCCGGTGTTAATGGTGCCCTCATCCATAGCGATATGACCGTGAACGAGCGTGATATAACGACGATCGAGCGTACGCGTGCGGATGAGATTTTGGAGCGCGCGCTGGGTGTCGTCGTCCTTTGCCGCAAGCATGAGACCCGAGGTATCGCGATCCAAACGATGCACGATGCCGGGGCGGTCCTCGCCCTGCACGGTGCCCAGATGGTCGATACCGCAGTGATAGACCAGGGCATTCGCGAGCGTACCGCTCTCATGACCATGTGCAGGATGGCACACCAGGCCGCGCTGCTTGGAGAGCACGATAAGGTAGTCGTCCTCATAGCGAATGTCGAGCGGGATGGCCTCGGGAATCACATCGGTGGGATCGTGCAGCTCGGGCAAATCGACCGAAATACGATCGCCGGCGCGCACGGCATACTTTTTGGACAGGCAGGTCTCGCCATTGACGGCAACGGCGCCTCCCTCGATCAGATGCGCGCAGGCAGAGCGCGTGGGGCAGCCGTCGTTGGCGCCCAGATAGGCATCAAGGCGCTGACCAGCGGCATCGTCGGCAACAAGAATATGGATGTCGGCCATTAGCGCTCATTCCTTTCGCGAATCTTGCGGGCACGCTCCCCACGCTGCTGGGCCTTGCGCTTGGCACGGGCCTCGTCACGGGCGTTGAGCTCGGCGGTCGCATCGACCTCGCGGGCCGCAGGGCTCAAGAACATGTAGCCGAAGAGGGCGAGCACGACGCCCAAGGTAATGCCAATATCGGCCACATTGAAGACGGGGAAGTCGATGAAGGTGGTGGCAATAAAATCGGTCACGAAGCCAAAGGCCAAACGATCGATAGCGTTGCCGATAGCACCGCCCGCAACCATCGCCATGCCCACAACCTCAAGATGGGCGAGCCGGGGCGCACGAACGAGGTACACGGCAATAGCGATAATGACCGCCAACGCCAGCACGGCAAACGCGATGCCATGCCCCTCACCCATACTAAAGGCAGCGCCGATATTGCGGACAAACATAAAGTCGATCACACCGGGGATGACAGTCACATGCAGCGCATCGCCCACGGCCCGAACCGCAAGCTTGGTCAGCTGGTCAACAAGCAGCACGGCCAACGCCACGCCACCAGCAACACCCAACCGCCAACGCAAAGGCGGCGTCATATCCGCAGAACGACCCAAAGAAATCCCCTACCCTCAGAACAATCGAATTCCGTTGAACGCAATTAACCATCTTATATTGCCATACGCAGAGCGCACGACATATCCACCAACGCAAGCGAAATAACCAGCACAAAACAAAAGCGACATTCCGAATAACGGAATGTCGCTAAATAGCTTTCGACTAAGAGCACAGGTCGAAAGAGAAGGCTCTAGTTCCAACAATGGAAAAGCCGCGTTGCCGTCACCAACAGCGAAAACGTCCCTAAGCGAGCAAGGTGACGTGAAAGAGGAGGGAAGCGTACTTTGGTACGCGACCGACGATTGAACGTCAGATTGCCGCTTAGGAGCGTTTGCAGCGTCGGTAGGTTACGGCGTTCTACGAACGCCGTAACCTACAGCGCGTCAGCGCAGCGCTTGCAGATATGTGCGTGACCGTTGTACTCGCCGACGGTGGTGCGGTAATTCCAGCAACGGTCGCAGCACTCGCCCTCGGCAGCCTCGATGGCAACGGAGAGCTCCTCGCCCTGGGTCAGCTCAACATCGGAAACGATGTAGAACTCGGCCAGGTCGACCGCCTTGTCGCCGGTCAGCAGCGCGTACATCTCGGCGGGAACGACCGCCTTGACGCGGACCTGCTGGCTCTTAGTGAAGGTGCCGACGGAGCGGGCATCCTCAAGGGCCTTGGTCACGGCGCTACGGAGCTCGAGTGAAGCCTCGAGCACGCCCTCGAACTCATTGGCCTCGTCGACCGTGATAGGCGACTTATACCAATCGAGCAGCGCGGCGTACTTCTGGTGGTCGACGCAGCCGGCAGGCGCGTAGGCCATGGCCTCGTCGACGGTGTAGGACAAAATCGGCTGCAGATCGCGCATGAGCATCGAGAAGAGCTCGGCCAGCACGGTCTGGGCGCTGCGGCGCTCGAGCGAGCCAGGCTTGTCGCAGTACAGGCGGTCCTTCAGGGCGTCGAGGTACACGTTGGAAAGCTCGGTAACCACGAAGTCATAAAGCGCACGGTAAGCGCGCGGGAACTCGTAGCAAGAGTAAGCGTCGTCGACCTCGGCCTGAACCTGGGTCAGACGGGCAACCATGAGCTTGTCGAGCGGCAGCAGGTCGGCAAAGGCGACACCGTCGGTCTCAGGCTCAAACTGGCCCTCGAGCTCGGAAAGCAGGAAGCGCAGCGTGTTGCGGAAACGACGGTAGGCATCGGACGTACGGGCAAGAATCTCGTGGTCGATGGACACGTCGGAGCTGGTGTCAACGGAAGCAACCCACAGGCGGATGATGTCGGCGCCCATCTCGTCACAGACCTTATTGGGGTCGATGACGTTGCCGAGCGACTTGGACATCTTGCGGCCCTGGCCGTCGAGCGTGAAGCCCTGCGAGACGACCGCCTTGTAGGGAGCATGGCCGTTGGCGCCCACCGAAGTGAGCAGCGAGCTCTGGAACCAACCGCGATGCTGGTCGGAGCCCTCGAGATACACGTCAGCCGGGTACTCAAGCTCGGGGCGATACTCGCAGACGGCCTTCCAGGACACGCCGGAATCCCACCACACGTCGAGGATGTCCTTATCGGCCTTGAGGTGATGGCCGCCACACTTGGGGCAGACGCAGGCCTCACCCAGGTAGCTCTCGGGAGCGTCGGTGAACCAGGCGTCGGAGCCCTTCTCATGGAAGAGCTTGATGACGGCGTCGAGCGTGGCATCGTTCATGACCTTCTCGCCGCAGTCGGCGCAAGTGTAGCTGGGGATAGGCACGCCCCAGTTGCGCTGGCGGCTGATGCACCAGTCGGGACGCTGCTCGACCATGGCGCCAATGCGGTTGGCGGCATGGGCCGGATACCACTTGACGTTCTCGCGGACCTCTTTGCCAGCCTGCTCGCGCAAGCCGGTCTTGTCCATCGAGACAAACCACTGGTCGGTAGCACGGAAGAGCACCGGGTGCTTGCAGCGCCAGCAGTGCGGATAGCTGTGCGTGATCTTCTTCTCGAGGACCAGGGTGCCGCGCTCGCGCAGGAACTCGATGATGTGCGGGTTGGCCTCGTCGGTATCCATGCCGCTGAAGGGGCCGCCGGTGCCAAACTCCTCGCCGGTGTAGAACTTGCCGTCGTCATCGACCGGCATGCAAATGTCGGTGATGCCCTCCTTGAGGCAGGCGAAGTAGTCGTCGACGCCGTGACCGGGCGAGTTGTGGACGATACCGGTACCGTCATCGACACCGACGTAATCGGCCAACAGTGCCACGCCCTCAACACCGTCAAAGATCGGCTGCTTATAGTGAATGTGATGGAAGGTCTCGGCGGGAACCACATAGGGCTTGCCGTCGACCACAACCGGGGTGTACTCCCAGCCAAACTCCTCGCAGCACTTGGGAGCCAGGTCCTCGAGCATGACCTCGGCGCGGTCGTCGTGCTCAACGGCGACGTAGGCGGCACCGGGCTTGAGAGAAACTGCCTGGTCGGAGGGGATGGTCCACGGCGTGGTCGTCCAGATGATAAAGTCAACCGGGCCGTCGAAGTTCTCGAGGCCGACGGGCTTGGAGGTCATCTCAAAGCGCACGAAGATGGACGGG
>CAUDDF010000019.1:0-36660 GCA_958448275.1 uncultured Collinsella sp. | reverse complement strand
TGGGATCTGAAGCAGGCCTTCGCCGCGCTGGACGAGTAAGGCGACTTGTGCAAGGACCCCTTGCGACTCGATAGGTATAACTGCATAAAATGCCTGCTCAAGGCGCCTGTGCGAACAATGGTTGCACAGGTGCCTTTTTTGCATAGAGAGGGTGCAAAAACAGGGTTTTTGGCACGCTTTATGCATTCGAGTTGTGGAAAACTCCTGTTAAGAGGATGTGAGTTTTACGCAATTGACGTGCGCCTTTTGAGTAAAACCGCAGGTCGCGATTTGCTCGGGGTACTATGCAGCGCGATCGAATCACACGCAGCTCAAACGCAGCAAAAACACACTACGGAGGTTTCCAGCTACATGAGGATCGATTCACGAAAACCGAAAGCCGCCGCCCTTTCCGCCGCTCTGACCGTGGCACTTTTGGTGGGCGCCGGCGCAACTGATGCCCACGCGGCAACACTATCCGATACGGTCGGATCTACGCCGTCCGAGGCGACGCTGGTGCAGCCCGTTGACTACCGCGGCGATGGTTATGGCTCTATGCAGGAGTGGAATGCCTCGATGGGGGCAAAGCGCGACTCCCTGGAGATGCGCGCTCAGATCATTATGAATATGTATGGCGACTATGCTACCGATGACGAGCGCGCTGTGTTGCAGGGCTGCATCGACGGCGCGAGTAGCCTGTTGACGATGGGGGAGGTCGACGCCAAGTCGACCGAGCTCGACGAGCTTCGCTCTACGCTAGAGGATGCCAAGCGCGAGGCGTTCGAGGCTGCCGCAGCCGAAGCCGAGGCCGCTGAGGCCGTTCAGGCTTCGTATTACAACGCCGGCTCCGGCTCGTCTTACGCGTCTGCTGCGTATTACGCGAACGGCTCGGGCCTGACGCGCTCGAGCGGCGTCAATAACTATAACGGCCGCCGCGAGACTTATTACAGCAGCAACGTACTCTACCATCACCGCACGGGCGAATGGACGCAGGATTCCGAGGGCTTTTGGCGCGATTCCGATGGCTACTACGTCGTGGCCGCGGGCGAT
This sequence comes from uncultured Collinsella sp., assembly GCA_958448275.1. GTDB lineage: Bacteria > Actinomycetota > Coriobacteriia > Coriobacteriales > Coriobacteriaceae > Collinsella. The sequence goes on along the minus strand of CAUDDF010000019.1, from coordinate 35,631 downwards.
AAGGCCCAAGGCTCCACGTTTACCGGCTCCAAGGGTGAGTGCAAGGTCTATGACTCCGGCTGCGCTGCCGGAACCACCGACTACTACACTGGCTGGTAATTATTCTGCATCACGGATATTTGGCGGACGGGCGTCTTTACCGAGCTTTAGGGCAACGTAAGGACGCCCGTTCTATGCATGCGCTTGAGCTAACAGAGCGCTTACCGTGGCAGTACGCCGCGCATATGGGCGCGGGGCACACTAGTTCATGAGAAATAAGGTCTTTCTCGTGGAGGAAGTGGTCTTGTGAACGCTCGAGATATCGCCATTGCCGCCGTCGCATTGGTGCTTGGCTGCCTTGGTCCTGCGGCCGCGCTCGTTGCGGGCATGCAGGGGTCTTGTGGGGCTGCCTCTATCGTGGTCAGTGCGTTGGTCGCGGCCGCACTGCTGGGAAGTGCGGGTGTAGTCCTTTGTCGCGACGATGAGGACCAGGCGTCGGAGTCGCAGCTCTAACCGTCGGGACATCGACTACTGGTTATAGATGAAGATGAAAGCCGCCGTAAGGGGAGTGCTCCTTGTGGCGGCTTTGCTGTTGAGCCTGTTGACGTGGTGAGCCGGGCGCTACCAGCTTTTCTCGATATCGCGGATGCGCTGATAGAGCCAATCGTTTTGCGGCACTTGGATATCGTGTTTGACGGCCAGGCGGCAAATGGTGCCCGCGAACTCCTCGACTTCGGTTTTTCGTTGCGCGATGCGGTCCTGCGCCATCGAGGGCATACCGGTGGGGTCGATTCCCTCAATGAGGTGCACCATCTGCGTCAGGTCTGCCTCGGTCAGCTCAATGCCCTCGGCGTTGGCGACCGCAAGCGTTTCGCGCATGGCAGAAACAAAGCAGCGACGCTGCTCGGAGCCCGGCTCCGTGGCGCTTCCGTAGGTCCCGCCGTAGGCCATGCACGTCTGGTTGATGCCGTCGTTGAGCATGAGTTTGGCCCACATGCGGTGCGCAACGTCGCTCTCGACGGTATGGGCGATGCCGCAGCGCGTGTAGAGCTCGTCGATGGCGGTGACGGTTGCGAGCTCGGTGCCGGCCGCCGCGCCAAAGCGGATTTCGCCCGCATTGGTAAAGGTGAGCTCTCCGTTGAGGAACACGGCGTCCATGCCCTGGCAAATACCAAGAACGGTATGCTCCCAGCCAAAGCGCTCGGCAATCTTCTGCTCGCTCGTAATGCCGTTACACAGCGAGGCGATGAGCGTATTGGGTCCCACGACACGCTCCATAGTCTTGAGTGCTTGGTCGAGACCGGTGGTCTTGACCGTCAGGATGACCAGATCGGCGGGCGCTGCCTCGCTGGCGCGGACGGACGTGAGATCGCAAGGCTTTCCGTTGACGGTGAGCGCATCGCCCGCGTGACGCTCAAAACGGGCGTCATCCATAACGTATTCGACGGCGTCATTGCCGAGGGCCTTGGCAATCATGCTGCCGTAGAGCAGGCCGACGCCGCCCTTGCCGATAAAGGCGACCTTGTTGATCTGCATGTGAATCATCTCCTCACAAAAAGGCGCCCGCGTGCGGGGCGCCTGATGGATTGTATGCTGCCGGGGTGATTGATGGGTGCGCGGGGCGGCTGTTATGAAAAAGAAACTATTGCGCTGTGCGCTTATGCCGCGGGGCAGACCGCAAAGACATGCGCGTGGTCATGCCCGGCCCCTTTCATCGGGCTTTTTGCTGATGTTAAAGCGGTGCCGTGACAGCTCGATTTCTACTGCGTTACGATACGTTCTCGATTGCGATTCCACGATGTTTCGGCTGCGTGACCATTGTGTTTCGCCTTGCCGGGGCGCTGATGGCGAAGGGAGGGGCCGTGCAATATCGCGTTGACCCCAAAAGCGGCAACCGTATCTCGGCGTTGGGTCTGGGCTGCATGAGGTTTCCCGGTGCGCCGGGACGTCCGGATGCGAAGACAGCCGATGCCATCATTTCCCGTGCGGTGGAGCAGGGGATTAATTATCTGGACACCGCGTATCTCTATCCCGGTAACGAGGCGTGCGTGGGCGCCTCGCTTGAGCGCTTGGGGCTGCGTGACCGGGTGTTGCTGGCGACCAAGTTGCCGCATGCTTCGTGCAAGTGCGCGGAGGATTTCGACCGGTTCTTCGATGAGCAACTGCGGCGCCTGCGGACCGACCATATCGACTATTACCTCATGCATAACATTACCTCGCCCACCCAGTGGGAACGTGTGGTGGCGTTGGGCATTGAGGACTGGATCGCGTGTCAAAAGGCGGCGGGGCGTATTCGCCAGATTGGTTTTTCGTACCACGGCAGCGCGGTGGATTTCCTGACGATGCTTGACGCATATGACTGGGATTTTTGCCAGATACAGTACAACTATGCCGGCGAGCGTTACCAAGCGGGAACGGCAGGACTCATGGCGGCTGCGGAGCGCGGGCTCGCGGTGTTTGTGATGGAGCCGCTGCTGGGCGGGCGTTTAGCGGGCAAGCTGCCGCCACGGGCCCGCGCTGTGCTCGATAGTGCCCGTGACCCGCATTTGCGCACTCCTGCCGCCTGGGGTCTTTCGTGGGTGTGGAATCATCCTCAGGTGACGATGCTGCTTTCTGGTATGACCGATACCGCGCAGGTGGACGAGAATTCGTCACTGGCAGACCTCGCGTTGCCGAATTCGATGACTGCCAACCAGCTCGACACGATCGCGCACGTGCTGGATGAGTTTGAAAAATCGAATCGCGTGCCCTGCACGGGATGCGGCTATTGCATGCCGTGCCCTAAAGGCATCAATATCCCTGGATGTTTTGCCGCCTACAACGCAAGCTATGCGCACAGCTGGTTTACGGGGCTGTCTCAATACTTTACGGCGAGCGCGGTGCGCACAAGCGAGCCCAAGTTGGTGAGCAATTGCGTCAAATGCGGCAAATGCGCGCGGCACTGCCCGCAGCACATCGATATTCCCGAGTGTCTCGACGATGTGCGCCGACGTTTCCAGCCTGGTCCCGTGACGGCGGTGCTTAAGGCCTTCGGCAAAACGCGCTCCTCATGACCCTTTTATAACTTGCGGTGGAATAGTTCCTGTTTGCGGCAGAATAGGGACCAAACAGGAACTATTCCACCGCAACTGAAGGGGGCTGTCGTGGGCCATCGAGATTCATGTGATGATTTGCGCGAGGTTCGTTGGGGCGTTTTGGGCGCCGGGCACATTTCGCATCGATTTGCATCGTCGCTCAAGAAGGTCGACGGGGCACGGCTGGTGGCTGCGGCCGGCCGCACTCCTGCGCATGTCGAGGAATTTTCCCGAGCGTTTTCGATCGATGCTGCGCATAGCCATGCCTCGGCCGATGATAACGGCGATGCGGCTTATGACGCGCTGATTGCCGACCCCGATGTCGACGCAATCTACTTGGCTCTTCCGCATGGCATGCATACGCGTTGGGCCTGTCGCGCGCTGCGCGCCGGAAAGGCCGTGCTGTGCGAAAAACCCGCCGTTTTGAGTGAGGAAGAGGCTCTCTCGATTGCTTCCACCTCTCGCGAGCGCGGCGTGCTGTTTATGGAGGCGATGAAGAATCGGTTTTGCCCGATGCGCACTCGCGTGAAGGACTTGCTTGCGTCGGGTGAGCTTGGCCGTATTGTCTCGATTGAAAGCGTGCAAAAGCTCGATTACGGCGAGCCTCCTTCGGGCTATCTGCTTGATCCGTTGCAGGGCGGCTGTCTATATGATATGGGCTGCTATGCAGTCGGTTGGTTTGAGGATTTGCTCGCGGGCGCGTGCGAGGTTTCTTCCCGTGAAGTTCGCTGGCGTGACGTATCGGGCGGCCGCGTCGATTGGGCCGACGAGATCCATATGAGCGTCGGCGGTATACCCATTCATATGGTGTGCGACGGCAAAGCAACATATGAAAGCCGCTTAACGATTGCCTGTGAGCGGGGCTCGTTGGAAATCGAGCGGCTCCATCGCCCCGAGCTCGCTCATGTGAAGTATTCCGACGGTCGAACGCTAGAAATAAATGCCCCGTTTGAGATCGATGATTTCTACGGCGAAATCCAGCATGCGACGCAGCTTATTCAGGCGGGGAAACTCGAGAGTCCCGTCATGCCCCTTGCCGCCACGCAGCGCTGTGCACACATCATCGATGCGATTCGCTTGAAACTTTAGGGCGTGGGGGCATGGCGCCAGCGCCTGGAATGCCTTGGAGGCCTTCGCCCCTGATGCCCCTTTTATAACTTGCGGTGGAATACGGTCTGTTTGCGCCAAAATAGGGCACCAATAGACCGTATTTCACCGCAACTGATGAGGGGGAGTTGGAGATGCTGACGATCGGGTGTCATCTTTCGACGACGAAGGGCTATCGGGCAATGGGGGAGACGGCGTTGTCCATTGGCGCCAATACCTTTGCGTTCTTTACGCGCAACCCACGCGGTGGCAAGGCAAAAGACCTTGACATGGATGACGTGACGGCTCTGCGCGAGCTTATGGAGCAAAACGACTTTGGCCCGCTCGTGGCTCATGCCCCGTATACCTATAACCCCTGCTCCGCTAAGGAGCGAGCGCGCGAGTTTGCCCTGGAGGCCATGGCCGAGGATCTGCAGCGCATGGAAGCACTGCCCGGCAACTACTACAATTTTCATCCCGGTGCGCATGTAGGACAGGGGGCAGACGTCGGCATTCAGATGATTGTTGATACGCTGTGCCAGGTGATGTTCGAGGGACAGCAGACGACGGTATTGCTCGAGACCATGGCCGGCAAGGGCACCGAGGTGGGCCGTAGCTTTGAAGAACTGGCGTGCATTATCGAGGGCGTTGCCGCCAAGTGCCCAGAGCTGTCCGATAAGCTGGGCGTTTGTTTGGACACCTGCCATGTGAGCGATGCCGGCTACGACATCATCCATGATCTGGACGGCGTGCTCGACAAGTTCGACCGCGTGGTGGGTATCGATCGCTTGCATGCCGTACACATCAACGATTCGAAGAACCCCTGCGGCGCCCATAAAGATCGTCACGAGTGCATCGGCAAGGGATACCTTGGCAGCGAGGAATTTGGTGGCGGTATGCAGGTTATGCAGAATATTGTATCGAATGGCCGTTTGTGTTCGCTGCCGTTTATTTTGGAGACTCCGAACGAACTTGCAGGTTATGCAGCTGAAATTAGATTATTAAGGTCATTGCAGCAGTAATGACTGTCACAAAGTAGAGTATTCCATTCACGTTATGGGTTTGTTTCAATCAGTTTTCTCATTGCAGATTCGTAATTCCAGGTGCATAATAGCCAACAGTTTTTGCAGGCCTCTGAATCAAACGAGGTCACCGGAAGGAGACTGATTATGAAGCTCAAGAAGCTTGGCGCATTTGCCGCCACGGGTGCCATGGCGCTCGCCCTCGCACTGACGGGCTGCGGCTCGTCCAACGCCACCTCTGGTTCTGATGCCGGTTCCAGCAGCTCTGACGACGCTAAGGTCGAGAAGGTCGACGGCTCCAAGGAGTACGCGCTCGTCAAGGATGGTACGCTCACCGTCGGCACCTCTGCCGAGTACGCTCCGTTTGAGTACAAGGATGACAACGGCGATTATCAGGGCTTTGACCTTGAGCTCATCAAGGCCATCGGCGACAAGCTGGGCCTGGATGTCGAGTATGTCAACAATGACTTTGACACGCTGGTTCCGGGTGTCGCTTCGGGCGCCAAGTATGACGTCTCCATTGCGGCTATCACCGACACGCCCGAGCGTGAGAAGGAAGTTACTTTCTCCGATTCCTACTACATGGACGATCAGGCTATCGTGACCAAGGTCGATAACACCGACATCACGGCCGACAACTACAGCGAGAAGCTCAACAACGCCGATGCTGCCATCATCGTCCAGTCTGGCTCGACCGCCGAGGCCTTTGCCCAGGAGAACTTCCCCAAGGCCAAGATTGTCCCCTACAAGGACGCTACCGAGTGCTTCAGCGCCCTGCAGTCCGATAAGGGCGACGCCGTAGTCACCAACCGCTCCGTTGCCAGCCAGCTGACCGCCGAGCAGTTCAACACCTGCCAGACCATCAAGCAGATTAGCACCGGCGAGGAGTACGCCATTGCCATCAACCAGGGCAACACCAAGCTCAAGGATGACATCAACCAGGCCATCAAGGACCTGACCGACGACGGTACCGTCGACGCCCTCATGGCTAAGTACAACATCAAGTAAAATAACTACTTGATTGCGCGCGGGCCCTTTCCGTTTTGCGGAGAGGGCCTTTGCGCTTCTCTTGACGGAGAGCGTTTCCGTCTCGTTTTGTCGGCAACTTCTACGATAGGAGCCACCTTGTCTCGACTGAACAAAGGGGCCGCGGAGCAGCGTTTTCCACTGCCCGCCTTGCTCCAAAAGCTAGTCTGCGTCATGGCCGTGGCGCTCGCGCTGGTGTGCGCGGGGGCATATGCGCCCACGACCGCCCAGGCGCTTGAGACCGCAAAGATTACCGCCCGACCCAACACCGGTTCGGGCAGCGATGTGGTCGGCGGCACCGAGACGCGCATTACCTGGGAAGTTCAGGCCGATGCCGACGAGGAGCTGAGCGGTCTTTCTTTGACGTTTGTCGACGGCACGACGTTTGGTACCGATGACACGCGATTGACGATGCTCTCGGGCGAGGACCTCATGGATCGTACGCCCATGAAACCCACGTGCACGGCTGATGGTCAGACGCTCAAGATCGACTTTGGCGAGACGGCGCCTGCCGGCGGCTTTTTCCGTGTCGAGGTTTACGGCGTGACGTTTCCCGTTGAGGGCGGCGATGAGGCCTTTAGCGGCACCTATACGCTCGCCGACGGTTCGACCAAGAAGATTTCAAAAATTCCTTCCGTCGAGATCAAGGGCGTGACGGCCTTCGATAACTTCCTGGCCGATCTTAAGGAGCAGCCGTGGGTCGAGGCCTGGAACTCCAATATGTTCCTGCGCCTGTTCTTGAACCCGGTCATTTTGGTCCAAAGCCTGCCGATCGTCTTTAAGGGCTTCCTTATGTCGCTTTCGATCGTGCTTGTGGCGTTTCCGCTGGCAATTCCCTTCGGTTTTGCCCTGTCGCTCATGCGCATCTCCAAGTCGCGCATCCTGCGTTGCCTCGCCGGCATCTACGTGAATATCATTCGCGGTACGCCGGCGTTCCTGCAGATCTATATCGCGTTCTTCGGTCTGCCGTTGGCTGGCGTCAAGGTGGACGACTATGTCTTGGGCGTTATCGTCATGGCCATGAACTCGTCTGCGTACCTGTGCGAGATCTTCCGTGCCGGTATTCAATCGATCCCCAAGGGCCAAAACGAGGCTGCTCGCTCTCTGGGCATGAATGCCTTCCAGACGCTGCTCTACGTTATGATTCCGCAGACATTCCGCAATGTTTTGCCTACGCTGACCAGCGAGTTTATCTTGCTTTACAAGGATACGTCGCTGCTTGCCGCCGTGGGTGTGGTCGAGATCGTCATGAACGCCCGTACCATCGTGGCCACGACGGGCTCCATCACGCCGTATGTGGTTGCCGCCCTGTTCTATCTGGTCATCACCCTGCCGCTCGCTCGCTTGGTGAGCGGTCTTGAGGCGAGGCTTTTGGGCACGGCCGAGACCAAGAAGAAGCGTCCCGCCAAGAGCGCCGGACAGGTTGTCGCGACGCCTGCCGATCACATCGCCGGTCTGTAAGGAGGTCCTATCATGAGCGAAACCAATAACTCGAACGAGGTCGTCGTCAGCATCAAGAACCTCCAGAAGGCCTTTGGCGACAACGTGGTCCTGCGCGATATCGATCTGGATGTGCACAAGGGTGAGGTCGTTGTGGTCTTGGGCCCCTCGGGCTCGGGCAAGTCGACGATGCTTCGCTGCATCAATCGTCTGGAGCATCCCACGAGCGGCTCGATTATCGTCGAGGGTGTGGACGTGTGCGCCAAGGGCGTCGACCTTAACAAGGTGCGCACGCATCTGGGTATGGTGTTCCAGCAGTTCAATTTGTTCCCGCACCTCTCAGTCAAAAAGAACGTCATGCTCGCGCAGCAGAAGGTGCTCAAGCGCAGCAAGGAAGAGGCCGAGAAGATTGCCGTCGAGGAGCTGACCAAGGTCGGTCTTGCCGAGCGTATCGACTTTATGCCGAGCCAGCTCTCGGGCGGCCAGCAGCAGCGCGTTGCCATCGCCCGCGCCCTGTCGATGAACCCGCACGTCATGCTCTTTGACGAGGCCACCTCGGCGCTCGATCCTGAGCTCGTGCGCGACGTCCTGGGCGTCATGCGCGACCTGGCGCACGACGGTATGACCATGATCGTCGTGACGCACGAGATGGGCTTTGCCCGCGATGTCGCCGACCGCGTCGTCTTTATGGACGGCGGCGTCATTGTGGAAGAGGGTACGCCGAGCGAGGTCTTCGACCATCCCAAGAGCGAACGCACCAAGGCGTTCTTGGGCAACATCTCGTAGCCGGTTGATGTAACTGCCGTTACAAAAGAGCGGGGGCTGGACTTGAATTCAGCCCCCGCTCTTTTGTAGGGATGGTGATGCGCTTTGATGCAGGCTCTCTTGGAGGCCCTGGGTTCGTTACGCGAGCTCGGCTCCGAGGGCCTTGCAAGCGGTCTCGCCCTCGTCGTCGGGCGCGTCGTAGCAGATGGTGGAGTCCACGACGTTGACGCCGGCCTCGTCGGCGTCGGCCTTCCAGTTGTCCATCCACTCGCCCTCGGCCCACGAATAGGAGCCAAAGAGGACGACCTTCTTGTCGCCGAGAGTCTCCTTGACCTCGTCCCACATAGGCTGGAACTCGTCATACTCAAGCTCCTCGGAACCCATGGCGGGGCAGCCGAAGGCGAAGGCATCATATTCGGCGGCCTTGTCGGCAGAGAAGTCGGCGCAGGGGATGACCTCAGTCTCGGCGCCCGCGGACGTGGCGCCTTCGGCGACGAGGTTTGCCATGGCCTCGGTGTTGCTCGTGCCGCTCCAGTAGACGACGGCGATCTTGCTCATATGTTTTCCTTTCGGTTGTGCGACGTGCGGCCGCGTTTTGTATGCTCTATCGGGTTGCCTGGACAAGTTGTCCCAGGGTGCAGCCCTGTTGATAGATGTAGGTAAGGTATTGCGTGCATGCACGATAGGAATCGAAGGTCGTGAGCGCCTGTTCGACGTTTGTGTATACCTTCCAGGCGCCAAAGACCTTATAGTTTTCGCCGTGCTGGACGATAAACTGATGGACATCTTCGTAGGGATAGCCCAAAAAATAGCCAATTTCGTGGGGGAACTCGCACATGCACCCCGTATCGCAGCGCCTATTTCGCGCGAGTGCGCAGACACTGCCATCATAGGCGCTTTCTGCGGCATTGCTGCTTGCCAGCGTGATGCGCGCGGCGAGATGCACCAGGGATGCGGGCAGGTTGTGGACATCGTAACCTTCGGCGACAAGCGCCGTCGTGGCGCGGGGGTCGGAGAGGTATCGCATGAGGTCCGCAGGGCGGTACACATAGATGAGCGCTCCGCAGGGGCGCCAGACCAAAACGCTCATATGGATCCCGAGCGGCTGGAGCTCGCGGTTGCATTGGGCTATGACGGCGAGCAGGCGAGAGCGTCGCTCTTCGATTTGAGCGACGCCGAGTTTTCTGTTTTGGTTGGCGTAAACGCCGGGATAGGTAAAGAGCGAAGCCGGCTTGATACCTGCGAGCGTAGGGGAGCAGTTGCGCACGACAGCCGTTTGGTATGTTGGGATGTCAATGGTTCGAGTCACGTTGCCCCTTTCGAGCCCTCACTTGTTAGCCTAGGAAAACTTATACATGAAAGTAAGCCATGGTCAACAAAAAAGTTTGAATAGGGAAACTAATTGACCGAACCGACATGATTTTGGGTTAAGATGGGGACACCCCATGGGGGTATCTAGATAGGGCTACTTGAAAGGGGAACGCATGAGTGACTTGCTCAACCCTGCGAATCTCATCGTGCTGGCCGTCATTGCCGTCGGCATGTTTTTTGGACTGCGTCGCATTGCCGCTTCGACACACGGGAAGAGTTGTTGCAGCGATGGTACGAGCGGCAAGAAAACCAAAAAGGTTGTTGTGGTGGATACCGATGCATCGCACTATCCCTATAGCGATGAGCTGCTCATCGGCGGCATGAGCTGTGACGGCTGCGCTCAGAACGTGGCCAATGCCCTGAATGCGCTGGATGGCGTGTGGGCAACGGTGACGTATGCGGATCACACGGCACGCGTGCGCTCTAAGCAGCCGGTTGATCGCGGTGTCCTCGAGACGGCCGTGAAAGACGCGGGCTACTACGTCATGACGCTGTAAGCGCCGCCCTGGATGCGCTTCCTTGGCTAGGCTCGTCCGCGCAGTTCGATGTCTTGGATGTCGTCGAAGTCGATGGCGATGTCTTTGAGCTTGAGGAGCTTGAAGGCGGGGAGCGCCTCGTCGAGGATGCCGGTGCGGGAGCGATAGCCGTACGTATCGTAATAGGTGACACGAACCAAGTCGCCACGTTTGAGACCCTCGAGCTTTTTAGAAAGTACGAGGGCTTTTTCTTCCGTGAGCTCACGTTTTGGCTCGACGGTGATTTCCTGCTTGCGCACGAGTTCGTAGTATCCCGTGAGGGCGGCAAAGGGCATAAACTGTGCGGCGCGGTTGGCGCGCACGGCACCGTTGGCAGTGAGGTTGGGGTCGGCGACGCGGCGTCTGCCCTCGGGGTCCGCCAGGCGCTCGAAGGCGGTCGGCGGGCGCACGGGCTGTTGTTTGGGCTTAGGCACGGTGTCCTCCAACTTGGTCGTTGCGTTCGCGCGCGGTGGCGCCGGCGGTAAAGCTTAATCCCTTGACGAGCGCGTTCTTGCCGTACTTGCCTTTCACGGCCAGGACGGCGCGCGCCAGGTCGCGCTCGCGCTCATCGGCCTCGATATCGCTGAACAGATCGATGGTGGCAAATTCCTCGGGCACAAGATTGCTAAAGCCCAGGTTGATGCGCTTGACCGGTCGTTTGGGATCGACAGTCTGCGCCCAGAGCTCATCGAAATAGCCCATGATCTTCTTAAACGAATTGGTGCGCTCGGGCAGCTTTCGCGAGGCGTTGGAGTGCGCAAAGAGTGCGGCATAGCCACCGCGCGGTTTGCCGCCATGCTCTCCCACAAAGATGCCATCGATTGCCTGCGCTTCGCGCACCAGGCGGCGCCGTTCGTCATCGCGCTGGACGGGCTTGGGAGCACGGGGCGCGAGCTCGGGGCCGGCGGTTGCGGTAGGTTCGATACTCGATGTGCTCGAGCGCAGGTGCCCGCATCCGTCCACATATTGCGCTGTACCGCTGGCGTCGAGGCGGCGTATGTCGGCTCGCTCGCTCGCGTAGCCCACAAAGAGCGAGATGCTGTCGCAGACCACGTGTTTATCGACCAAGTCCAACACGGCGTTGTCGACCATCTCGCGCAAGACGGTGTAGGCTTGCTCGTAGGCATAACCCTTCGAGAGCACCTGTCCTGTGGTGGTCGAAGTTGCTTGTGGGCGATAGGCTTGGATATCGGCGATGGTTGTCGGCTCGCGCCCAAAGGCGTGGTCGATGAGATATTCGGCATTGACGCCGAGCTCGTCGTAGAGCAGGTTCTCGTCGAGTGCGGCGACACCCATCAGGTCGTAGACGCCATACTTCTCGAGTCGGGCTGCCACGCCGGGCCCGATGCCCCAGATATCGGTGATGGGACGATGGGGCCAGATCTCTTTGCGAAAGGTCTCGTCGTCGAGTATGCCGATGCGGCTGGGTACGTGCTTGGCGGTGATATCGAGCGCTACCTTGGCCTGGAATAGGTTGGGGCCGATGCCGACCGTCGCCGTGATGCCGGTGCGCGCGAGGACCTCATCGCGCAACATGCAGGCAAAGCCTTTGGCATTGGTATGGTAGAGGTCTAGATAGGGCGTCACGTCGATAAAGCATTCGTCGATTGAATAGACGTGAATGTCTTGCGGGCTCACGTATTCCAGATAGATGCCGTAGATTTGCGCCGACACTTCCATGTAGTGCTGCATGCGCGGTACGGCTTTGATGTAGTCGATGCCGTCGGGAATCTCAAACAGACGGCAGCGATTGTGAATCCCTAAGTCCTTCATGGCCTGTGTGATGGCGAGGCAGATGGTCGTGCGCCCGCGCGATTCGTCGGCAACGACCAGGTTGGTGGTGAGCGGGTTGAGTCCGCGGTCGACGCACTCGACGCTAGCGTAAAACGTCTTGAGGTCGATACAGATATAGGTGTGACGCTCGTGCCCCACGCGTCCTCCCATCAAACACATGTTCTTATCGAATATCTGTTCGATAATACCCGCTCGTCCGGACATCGTCAAAACCTGTCAAAAAGGGACTGGTTTGTTTTGGTAGGTATGGTCGTGCGGTTGGATTGGGTTTTAACGCAGCTCTAAAGAGTGCGAAACAGCTCGGAAAAGCTCGCTTCGTAGCATGAGCCTAACGATTGATACCGCCTATGTGCACGGAAGGGTTGTGGGAAAGATGGTCAATTACGGGTTTGGTATGCCGACGCGCCTTGTTGTGGATGGAGACGTGGCTCGCTGGTGCGGACGATTGGTCGCTCACTACGGTGGCACCAAGGCGCTGGTCGTGTTGGGCGGTGACAAGCATACGCGCGATGAGCTTGTCTCGGTGGCACTTGGCTCGCTTGATCGAGCCCTACTCGAGCGCGTACTTTTCCGCTGCGGCTCGGTTGGGGGCGACGGGGGAGACGAGCTGATCGACGAAGCCGTGGCCCTGGCGACCGACGAAGGCGTGGACTTTGTCCTGGCGATTGGCGATGCCGATACTGCTGGCTTTGCGCGCGAGCTCGCGCGTCGCATGGCGGCGCTCGATGCCGGCGAAGACGGTTTTGTCCCTTATGGATGCATTCTCTCGGAGGGCAAGGCGCCTGCTGTCGTGGGCACCGGTGAGGTTCCCGTTTTTGCCATTATCGCGCCCGAACTGCTGGAGGGCATCGGGTCTCCTCTGCGTGAGTTGCTCGGTAGCGTCTGCGCCGCGGCCTAATATTTGCCATAAAAGGACGGGTTATTTTTGGTTGGTAAAGCGTTTGACCTGCCAAAATAAGCCTGTCCCTTTTTAATCGGTTGCCGTTTGGGGGCCGATTGGCAACGCTCGCTGATTGTAGTCTTGACCTGCGCTAGAATAGTGGCATCTGAATGTCCGGGCGCATGGAGGCGTGCGCCCGTATGCTGAGGAGGACTCTATGGCAACTGTTGCCGCACCTATCGATGCTACGTCGACTGCCGCTTGGAAGGCGCTCGAGGCTCATCAGGAGAAGCTCGAGGCCGAAGGTATCGACCTCAAGGCCTGGTTCGCTGCTGACGCCGACCGCGTGAACAAGCTGAGCTTTGACGCCGGTGACCTGCACTTCGATCTTTCGAAGAACCTGGTGACCGATGAGACCGTCAAGCTGCTGTGCGATCTTGCCCGCGAGGTGAAGCTTGAGGAGCGCCGCGATGCCATGTTCTCCGGCGAGCACATCAACACCACCGAGGACCGCGCCGTCCTGCACACCGCGCTGCGCCGCCCGGCAAGCGAGAAGGGCCAGCTCATCGTCGACGGCCAGGACGTCGTCGCCGACGTGCACGAGGTCCTCGATCGCATGTATGCCTTCGCCGAGCGCGTGCGCTCCGGTGAGTGGAAGGGCGTTACCGGCAAAAAGATCGAGCATCTGGTGTCCATCGGCATCGGCGGCTCCGATCTGGGCCCGGTCATGGCTTACGAGGCTCTGCATCCCTACGCCGACGCCGGTATCGACTGCCGCTACATTTCCAACATCGACCCCAACGACCAGGCCGAGAAGCTCAAAGGCCTGGATCCCGAGACCACGCTCGTGATCATCGTCTCCAAGACCTTCACCACGCTCGAGACCCTCACCAACGCTCGCGAGGTCAAGACCTGGATGCTCGAGCAGCTCAAGGCTCAGGGCGCCATCGACGGCTCCGATGAGCAGAACGCCGAGGCCGTGGCAAAGCACTTCGTCGCCGTCTCCACCGCACTCGAGAAGGTCGAGGCCTTCGGTATCGACCCCGCCAACGCCTTCGGTTTCTGGAACTGGGTCGGCGGCCGCTATTCCGTTGACTCCGCCGTGGGCCTGTCGCTGATCGTCGTGCTCGGCCCCGAGCGCTTCCAGCAGTTCCTCGAGGGCTTCCACGCCATCGACGAGTACTTCTGCAACACCCCGCTCGAGAACAACGCCGTCGCGCTGATGGGCCTGCTCAATGTCTGGTACGTCAACTTCTTCGGTTCCAAGAGCCACGCCGTGCTGCCGTACTGCCAGTACCTGCACCGCTTCCCGGCCTACCTGCAGCAGCTCACCATGGAGTCCAACGGCAAGCATGTCCGCTGGGACGGCAGCGCCGTGACCTCCGACACCGGTGAGATCTTCTGGGGCGAGCCCGGCACCAACGGCCAGCATGCCTTCTATCAGCTGCTGCACCAGGGCACTGTGGTGGTTCCGGCTGACTTCATCGCCTTCGCCAATACCGCCAACCCTGCGACCGACAGCGGCCAGGATGTCCACGAGCTGTTCCTGGGCAACTTCCTGGCCCAGACCAAGGCGCTCGCCTTTGGTAAGACGGCCGATGAGGTTCGTGCCGAGGGCACGCCCGAGCAGATCGTCCCGGCCCGCTGCTTTGAGGGTAACCGTCCGACGACCTCGATCTTTGGCGACACGCTGACCCCGTTCGCACTCGGCGAGCTCATCGCACTGTACGAGCACATCACGTTTGTCGAGGGCACGGTCTGGGGCATCGACTCCTACGACCAGTGGGGCGTCGAGCTGGGCAAGCAGCTTGCCAAGCAGATCACCCCTGCCTTCCACGACGATGCCGCCAAGGCCGAGCAGGACGCTTCGACCCAGGCGCTCATCGAGTTCTATCGCGCGCATCGCAAGTAGTCGCTGCTGTTAACGCATCGCGCCTTATAGTCAGGGGCCCGTATCCTATCGGATGCGGGCCCCTTTGCTTTGCCGTAGTCCCGGGGCGCACGGCCTTTGTGGAACATCGCTGGGGCGCCGCGCGCCGCGAGAACCCTGCGCCTAGATCTCGGCCTCCGCATGGTCTCGCTGCGCCTCGGGCAGCTCCCCGTAGAGCGGATGGTCTTCGAGCCTAAAGCGCTCGACCTGTTCGGGAGTGCGACCGCGCACAAAGAGCCACGAGCGATCGATCGGCGTCGCCATGAGCGTGCTGGGCAGCGCGTCGGCGCGGTCGGAAAACACCCGGGCACTCTCGGGATCCTGGAACGCCAGCACCAGATGCGTGTCGCAGTTGCCCATGATGGAGCGTGCGCGTGCCTCGCCATAGAGCGCATCGAGCTGGTTGGTCGACTGCAGCAGCAGCGTTGCCCAGATGTTGCGGCTTCGGATAATCGAGAGCACGTTGTCGATCTGGGGGATCTGCAGATTTGCGAAGTCATCGAGCATAAAGCGCACGGGCACGGGCAGGCTGCCGTCGGGCTGCCTATCGGCCTCACGAATGAGGCCCATAAACGCCTGCGAAATAAAGAGGCCGGTCAGGTGATCGAGATTGCGGTCAATATCGCTCACAGTTACAAACAGGGCGCAGGGGGTGTGTCCCATGGAAGCGAAGTCCACCTGATGGCACTCACGATAGAGCTGTGCCGCACCGTCGAATCCCAGACACATGACCTTTTCGGCAAGGATGCCGACGATGCTCGCGTGCATGCGCTCGGCATTTTGCGTAATGGCGTAGCGCCGCCATAGCGAGAGGGCATAGCTTTGGGGGTCGGTCGTGATCAGGTCGTCAAACAATCGACCCGTGGCACCGTCCTGCAGGTGCTCGATCAGCTTGATGACCGAGCTGATCGTCTGCTCGTCGGCGGGTAGCTGTTCGGTGACGTAGGCGATAAGACACGACAGCAGGTTTGCCGCCGCATGATCCCAAAAAGGCTGGTTGTTGTCCTCGATGGGGCAGATGGCCTTTGCCACCGAGAGGATGTCCTGCTGGTTGGGCCTGCCGTCCGCCTTGCGGCGAATGTGCCTCAGGGGGTTGTAGCCGCAGCGCTCGATGCCGGGCGCAAGGGCCGGGACGGTGTTGAGGTCGGCGAAGTTGAGACATTGCACGCGGTAACCGTGGGCTGCCAGCACGGGTCCCACTTCGCGACAGAGCGTGCCTTTGGTGTCGAGCACGATGTAGCTTGCGTTCATTTGCAGCAGGTTGGGCTTGAGGACGTTTCGGGTCTTGCCGGCTCCCGAGGGGCCGATCACAAGTGCATTGTTGTTGAGTCCCGTTTGGCGGGTGTCGCAGGAAAGCGTTCGATCCTTGGCGAGGATGGTGGACGATGCGGACTCAGATGCGGCGAGGCGGCTGGCGAGGTTAGACATGGGCGACCTCCTTGGTGGTCGAGAGGATTTCGTGGGCAAAGCCGAGCTCGACGGCGCGCTCGGCCGAAAGGTAGGTGTCTTTTGCGGTGAGGGACTGGATGCGCTTGGGCGTGAGGCCGCTGCGGTCCGAGAGGATTTGCGTGAGGGTCTTGCGGGTCTGCATGAGACGCCGGCTGGTTTCCTGTAGCGCAAGTGCCGAGCCGCCTGCCCCCTGGGGGATCAGCGGGTCGTGAATCATGAGCTCTGCATGGGGCGCTATACGGCGATCGTCGCCGCCCATAAAGATTACGGCACCCATGGACGCGGCGAATTCCAGACAAACGGTGCGGATGGGGCACGATGCGAGGCGCATGGCGTCATAGATCGCAAGACCCGATCGCACGCTTCCGCCGGCGCTGGCGACAAATATGGTGATGGGACGGCTGGGGTCGGTGGCATCGAGCAGGCGGATCTGCTGGCATAGGTCGTGGGCCATCGGGGTTTCGATGTTTCCCATGACGGAGAGCTCGCGACGGGCGAGCATCTCATCGTAAATGCTGGTGAGCGTGATACCTCGGGCGGATTCACGCATGGTGAGGGGGCTGATGATGGGGGAATGATTGGTGTCCATGGGGACTCCTTTCTGTTGGTTGTGTTGTGGAATAGGATTGTTGCCCGCGGGGGGGCTGGCGGGCTACAGGGTTCGTCCGAGCCTGAGATCGAGCTCGGTTGTGGGGCAGGCTGCCTGTTCGTGCGGCTCGCAAGCGCCAAGGGCTCCAAAGCGATGGAGCGTTGCGGCGGGCGTGGTGTAGGCGAGCCGCAGCTGATGCTCGACAGGGGCACATCCGTCATTTTTGTAATGAGCCGCGTAGTACTGCGCGATGCTGGCGTTCATCTCGCTGCCATTGCGATGGCGCTCAAACTGGCTTCTGCAGGTCTCGATGATCTTTGCTACCGACTTGGGTGCCGTCGCGGGAACAAGGGCGAGATAGCCCTCAAATAGCTCGTTGATGCTCAGGAGGCACAGCAGATCGATCAGCGTCCTTATGGCTGCTCCCTCGGCAGAAAAGTGCGCGGTCATGCGGTTATATCGGTTGCGGTCGACGATGGCCGCATGGGGTCTTGGAGTTTTCTGCCCCGTGGTCCCGGGCTTTTGCCGCGCCTGTGTATTGAGCTCGACGTTGCAGCGCTTGAGGCCGTCCAACGGAAGGAACAGTGCGGTGCGCAGGGTGTTCCGCTTGCTTTCGAGTTCATGACGCTCGTCGGGTTCCCATTCGAGCTTGAGTTTCGTGTCGAGCGCCGTAAGCATATGGGCTAGGCAGCCTACGGTAAGAACGTACGAATCGTTGTCGCGTTTTGGGGCATAGGGGTCTGTCAGCTTGCGAATGTCGGGGTCGCCCATGATCTTTGTGCAGCGCTTTAGCAGTTGAGGGTGGTCGGCCAAGATCGTCGCGAGTGGTAGCGACGCGTAGTTCTTGATGGTCGCGGCGGCAAAGGCGGCGTCATATTCGTTTGCATATGCTCGCTCAATGCGGGCATCCAGATTGCTTTTCTTATCGCCGTCTTCAGCGTGGTGGTTTGTCATAGCTTCTCCAATCGGTTGATGTTCGTGCTGTTTGTTGATGTGTTGGTTGTCGTGAGTGATGTGCTTGCCGTGGGTGATGTGCTGACGTTGGGGTGCTATGCGGTTTTCAATGAGCCCGTGAGGCAGTTGCTGCAGGGGCTGGATGGAACGGCCCATGCAAGGCGGAAGGCATCGTGCTCAAAATCGAGACAGCAATGCCCTGGGTGCCTCACATGTGGCAGTTACCTCATTAAGTTGTCATTGCGTTTGGGGCTGTACTTTGCCGATCTTCCTTCTCTTACACGCTAAAATTCAAACTTCATATGCTCGATCTACTTAAAACCGCAACGGCGGTCTTTTATCAACTTATATGTCGGAACGCGTCTTTGCAAGTACTTTTTTGCCTTTGTTTCAAATGGCCTTGTTTTCAAATGGGGTGGTTTTGCAACCGTCATACGCGCGCTGTGCGAACGTGCCCCGGCTCGGATAAGATAGTGCGATCGAGTTCTACCGCGCTCACCGCAAGTAGTTTTTACGGCTGAGTTGGCTTATGCCGAAAGGGGCTCGTATCCGTTGGGATGCGGGCCCCTTTCGGCATCCGCGTGCGGTGCCATTCGCTGTCAGTAAATATACGTTTACAGCTAATTTCATACCACTTGTCGGAATGCGGACGCTGTCCTTGCATGTCGGGCGTACATTGAACGTGGTTTTTCGCGTGAAACCACGAATCGGTTGTCAGTCCTGAACAAGGAGGCCCAGCATGACGCTTGCCAAACCCATCAATAAATACATCGACTATATCGATGCCCCCGAGGACACGTTTGAGCAGTATGTCGAGAAGGCGTTAAAGTACAACTTTCGCTGCGTATTTGCGAACCTTCAGGAGTACGAGACGGGCCGCGCCATGCTCGAGGGCTCTGACATCATCCTTGCCGGCGCCATCGACTTTCCCCAGGGCACTATGACGCTTGAGGAGAAGCTTGCGAGGTTTGAGGAATACGCTGCGTGTGGCTTTACCGAGATTGACTACGTTTTGAATCAGGGGTCGATCGAGAACCGCGATTTTGATGCCATCGAGCGCGAGATGACTACCATTGCTGATTTTTGTCGCGCGCATGGCATCACTGACAAGGTAATCGTCGAGATGTGCAAGCTGGACGGCGACGACGCCGCCAAGCGCCGTGTATGCGAGATCGCGCTGGAGGCTAAGCCGGGATTCCTTAAGACATCGACTGGCAGAAGCTTTGGCGGTGCTAAGCTCGAGGACGTGCGGCTGATGCACGAGGTGCTCGGCGATGCCGTGGCAATCAAGGCGGCGGGCGGTATCCATAATTACGAAGAGGCTTGCGCGTTCATCGAGGCCGGCGCCAGCGCGTTGGGTGCCTCGGCGGGCATCGCGATCGTCGACGGCGCACCGACGGATGAGCGTCGCTAGCAGACGTATTTGACCTGAGCGATAAAGCTTCATGACTACGCACCGTTCATGTTCGAGACAATATGACTTTTTGCCCGTTGTAAACGGAGTCGCGATGGGTGTTCTGTATGATGGCTCAGACAAGGTTGTTCAATGACAGGGAGGCATATATGGCAATCAAAGCCATCGCGATGGATATCGACGGTACGCTCACCAACGACCAAAAGGTCATCAGCCCGCGCACGCGCGAAAAGCTGCTCGCGGCACAGGAGTCGGGCATTAAGCTCATTTTGGCTTCGGGCCGTCCCGCATGGGGACTACATGCTCTGGCGCAGGAGCTCGACCTTCAAAACCATGACGGTCTGCTAGTCGCTTTCAATGGCGCGCATGTGGTCGACGCTCAGACCGATGAGGTTCTTTTTGACCAGGCCATGCCGGCTGACGAGCTGCACCGTCTGATTGATCATCTGCAAAACTATGATGTGATCCCCATGATCTCGCTCGGTCGCGACTTGCATGTCGAGGACTCGTACCACTGCATGATTACGCTGCCGGATGGCTCGCAGAAAAACATCGTCAAATACGAGCGCGATGCCTGCGACCTTAAGATCCGCGAGGTCGAGAGCTTGCATGAGGTCGTGGACACTTATCCCGTAGACAAGCTGCTGACGGCAGGCGACCCGGCCTACCTGCAGGCGCATTACGAGGAGATGTATGCGCCCTTTAAGCAGACGCTTTCGGGCATGTTTACGGCTGACTGGTACTTTGAGTACACGGCGCCCGGTATCGACAAGGCTCGTGCGCTCGAGGGAGCCCTGCCCAAGCTCGGCATCGATGCCAGTGAGGTTGTATCGTTTGGCGACGGCCAGAACGACAAGTCCATGATTGAGTGGGCCGGCACCGGTGTTGCCATGGGTAACGCCGTCGATGAGGTTAAGGCTGTGGCTCAGATGGTGACCGCCAATAACAACGAAGATGGTATTGCGGTGGCGCTGGATAAGCTGCTGGGTTAGAATCGCCGATTAATGCATGGTTTGGGCGCCTGCTCGCGGGCGTCCTTTTGTTAGGGAGGGTGCCGTGTCCGCATTTCCGTTCGACGCCGTTATCTTTGACATGGATGGCGTCATCGTCGATACCGAGTATTACTACCTGGGCGAGACTGCCGCGTTTGCCAAGGAGCTTGGGCTTAATCTGACTCAAGAGGAGTTGAATGGGCAGGTCGGTACCTCGCATCAGTTCTTCCTGCATATGCTGGTCGATTGGTTTGAGCGCGCCGGTAAGGGGCATTTCACTGGCGATGAAGCGTTGGCCCGTTGGGACGAATGGGCTCATAAGCGTCCGCGCGACTATCAGGCTTTGATTAACCCAGGCGCCGTGGATACGATTCGAGAGCTGCCGCGCCGTGGCGTTCGCGTGGCGCTTGCCAGCTCGTCTCCCATGGTTAGCATCGAGGAAGTGCTCAACGCATGCGGGCTGTCGGATGCCTTTGAGTATGTGGTGAGCGGCGAGCAGTTTAAGGAGAGCAAGCCCGAGCCCGACATCTACCTGCATGCGCTGGACCTGCTGGGGCTGCCCGCGAATCGCTGCTGCTGCGTCGAGGATTCGGTGCCTGGCATCACTGCCGGCAAGCGAGCCGGCCTGACAGTCATTGCCAAGCGCGAGGAGCGCTTTGGCTTTAGCCAGGATGCCGCGGACAAGATTATCGACCAGCTGCCGGAGCTGCTCACGCTTTCTTAGGAGCGCGGTAGTTGCGCGTTTTTCGGGTCTGATGAGTAAATAGCCAACATTTTGGTGCGACACCTAGCATACTTTAAGCTAATGCGGGCTTAAGGGCTTGTTGAATGCCCTTAAGCCCGTTTTAGAATTAATTGTGCTGGGAGAGGGTATATGCCACCGACTGAAGGGCCAACTGACGGTAAAGCAGCGATACCGCTGTACCAACAGGTTATTGATATCATCAAAAACGAAATCAACTCCGGCGCCTACAAGGCGGGCGCGCGGATACCCAACGAATTCGAATTGGCTGAGAGCTATAAAGTTGGCCGCGTTACCGTGCGACGCGCTATTGAGGAGCTCGTCCAGCAGGGCTATCTAACGAAGCGGCAGGGGAAAGGCACGTTTGTCAATGCCCCCAAGCTTAAGCGCAAGATTCGCCAGAAGGATGACGTCCAGAGTTTTTCGGACGCATGTCGCGTTAACGGAATGGAACCGGGGGCGTGTGTCATTTCGAGAAAGATACTGCCGGCGGATTCCACCGAAGCACAGTTCTTTGGTGTTCCCGTTGGAACTGACTTGATTTGCGTTGAGCGCGTGCGCACTGCCGATGGCGTCCCTGTCATGCTCGAGAACAACATATATGTTTACGAGGACAACGCCTATCTATCAACGGCACCTCTATCTAACCAATCCATTTTTGAGTTCGTGCGCAACCGGACGGGCCGCACGCCCGCGTTTACCGACCCGTGCACGCTCGAGATCGCGTGCGCGTCGCCCGAGGTCGCTCGACTGTTGGCAGTTCCCGTTGGCGAGCCCTTGTTTTATATGGAAGCCTTCTTTTTCGATGAGCAGCGGCGGCCGTTTATCATCGGTCGTCAGCGGATCGTTGGGTCTCGCTACGTTTTTGACATCTAGGACATTGCGAATGGAAACGCCCGGTGGATCATCTCACCGGGCGTTTCCATACCGTTCACGGCGCAAACGCAACCGTTCAACCGCGTTGCGGCAATCAGTTTGAAATTATCTTGATGAAGGAAAAAGCTGCTGGTAATCTATGGAACGTCATAGAACGTTTGCATTGTGCAAACGTTGAAGCGAGATGCGATGCAGTCTCGAGTTCTTTGGAGGTATCTATGTCAGATACGAAGGCGAAGAAGACAAACAGACGTTTTAAGTTCAAATTACCGCATGTCTATACGATCATGTTCTTGCTGATCGTTGTCTTTGCGGTCCTGACTTGGATCGTTCCCTCTGGTCAGTATCAGCGCAAGACGATTTCGACAGCGGCGGGCGAGCGTGAAGTCGCCGTTGCTGGAACCTATGAACAGGTCGATAAGAACTACACCGATTCCGAGACCGGCGAGACCATCAATCTGGGCCAGGATATCTTCGCGGTTCTGCAAGCGCCCACCAAGGGCATCCAGGAGGCTGCCGACGTCGTTGCGTTCGTCTTATTGATTGGCGGATCGTTCGCGATCATCACCAAGACCAACGCTTTGAATGCCGGCATGAGCCGTGTGATTAAAAAGCTCAAGAACAAGGACATCCTCATCATTCCCATCACGATGACATTGCTGTCCATTTGCGGCACTACGTTTGGCATGTCTGAGGAAGCCCTGCCGTTCTATGCCATCTTCATTCCCATCATGATGGGTATCGGTTATGACTCGATGACGGCATTCATCATCTGCTTCCTTGGTCCTAACCTGGGATATTGTGCTTCGACCATCGACCCGTTTAATGTTTTGATCGCCCAAGGCATCATTGGCATCGAGGGTAATCCGCAACTGTGGCTGCGCGCCGTTTCTTGGGTTATCTTCACTGCCGTCGGTATCGCATGGGCCATGCGCTACGCCATGCGCGTCAAGAAAAACCCCGAGTCGTCCATTGTGTACGAGGACGATAAGCTCAAGCGTATTGAGTTTTCCGTGACCGATGCCTCCATCGAGGAAGAGTTCACTATCCGTCAGAAGCTCGTGCTTATCGATTTTGCTTGCGGTATGGGCATTATCGTCTGGGGTCTTGTTACCCAGGGCTGGTACATGAATGAGATTTCCGCCGTGTTCCTTGGCATGGGCTTGCTTGCCGGTATCCTGGGCGGTCTTGACCAGCAGACAATCGCAGAGGAGTTCGTTAAGGGTCTCGCCGACTTTGCGTACGCTGCCATCGTTATCGGTATCGCTCGCGGTATTCTGGTCATCGCCGAGGGCGGCATGATCATCGACACCATCCTCCAGGCGCTCGCTACCGCGCTCGCCGGTGCACCCGCCGCCGTCTACACCACGTTTATGTATATCGTCCTTGGCCTGCTCTCTTTGCTGGTTCCCTCGAGTTCTGGCCTGGCGGCGCTCACCATGCCCGTTATGGGCCCCCTGACCGAGCTCATGGGCCTCAATCCCGAGGCAGCCGTCACCGCGCTCCAGTTTGCCAACCAGACCATCAACACCATCAGCCCCGTGGCGGGCATGACGGTCGCTGGCCTTGCCGTGGCTAGGATTTCGTTTGGCCAATGGTGGAAGACCATTTGGAAGTTCTTCATTTTCATGGTCGTCTTTGGCCTGATCGTAACGGCAATCTCTGGCATGCTTCCGGTGTAGGTGGTTGTGATGTCTGATCGTTTGACGGTACTGACGTCTAAGAGCGTCTTTACCGGTACGGGGGACCTGCCGTTTGAAGGTTTCGTAGCGGTCCGTGGCAATCGAATTGAGGCGGTTGGCGCCAAGTGCGAGGCGGCTTCGTATTTGACCCAGGCGGACGAGGTAGTTGACCTGGGCGACCGCACCATCATGCCTGGCCTGATCGATGTGCATACCTTCTATACAGGTTGGGCGCTGCGGACGTTGGGGTCTGATCTGTCCGGCATCGCCGATGCCAAAGAGGCCGTGTCGCTCTTGCGTGCATGGAAAGAAGATCATTCGGATTGCGCGGCGGCTTTTGGCCACAACCTGCCCGAAACGTTGGCATCGGATGCCGAGAACGCAAATACGGCAGCTGTGCTTGACGATTGTTTTGGCGACATCCCCGTCGTCTGCTTTACACCGGGAGCGGAGACCTGCGTTCTCAACGCTGCCGCCAGTGCGCGATACGGTTTTACGCCCCAGGCGTGCTATTCCGAGAAGATCTGGCGCATGATGAGCGATTTCCTCGCGCTGCCCGAGGTGCGTGCCGGGTATTCGGACTACATGAGCATGCTTAACGAGCGCGGCGTTACCGCCATCAAGGAGATGGCGTTTGATGACTACTACGGCTTTGCCGACGAAATGGCTCGCCGTGAGGAATCTGGTGAGCTGACGGTTCGCGTCTCTATGATGTCGCAGCCGGTGGGCGCCGGTGCAAATCTGGCTTATGCCCGCGAGGCACGAGAGCGCTTCCGGGGATCGTTCGTTCGTTTTTCTGGCTTCAACCGTATGACCGATCGCGGCGTATGGGCGGGGCTTGCCGAGATGATTGACCCCTATGAGGACTCGGCCGATGCGGGCGCTGCCGGCAAGACGGTCGTCGAGGAGCCAGAGTGGGATCTGATTGAGAACGAGCTGCGTGCAATTGATGCTGACGGCTTCCGATATTCCTTGCATTGCCAGGGCGATGGCGCCGTTCGTCGCACCGTGGCGCTCTATGCCTCGCTGCCTCGAGACGAGCATGGACGGATGCTTCGTCGCCATGCGATTACCGATCTCGAGAACTCTGACCCGACCGATCTTGTCGAGTTTGGCAAGTTGGGTGGAATTTGCGAGGTCTATCCGCAGATTCTGACGCTGGACCGGCGCGAGGATTACCTGTCGATGATGCGTCGACAAATTGGCGAGACGCGACTTTTGCACAGCTGGAATCGCCGCGGCATGGTAGATTCCGGATGCACAGTGTGCTGTGGCACGGATTTGCCGCTGCTGATTCCGAGCTTGGGCGAGTCAATCTACAGTGCGTGCGGCGGATACTTCGACGACGGACTGCCCGTGAATGAGGTCAACACGCTGACGCTTGTCGAGCTCTTGTGCGCTTGGACTGCCGGGGGCGCGTACGACCTGATGCGCGAAGACGAGCTGGGTACGCTTGAGGTTGGCAAGCTTGCCGATATCTGCGTGCTCGATCGGGATGTGTTCGACCTCGATTATCGCGACGCACGTGATCTTGCGGTTGACATGACGATGTCGGACGGACAAATCGTGTTCGATCGAAATAAGGAGGCGTAAGATGCCTGAATCCAAACCGACGCTGCGCCGCGAGCAGATTGCGGGCATGAATATTCACTACATCATGTGGTCGCTCGATTACTTCCTTGATGTGCAGCAGCGTTTGGGCTTTGAGTCCATTGAGCTGTGGTGTGCGGAGCCGCATGTGACACTCGACCACACGGGCTACTTTGAGGCTGAGGTCCTGGCGAAAAAGGCTGCAGACCGTGGGCTTAGGTATCGTACTCTGTGCCCCGAGAATGTTGTCTATCCTTGGCAGTACTGCGCACGCAAACCGCTGCATGAACAGCGCAGCCTGGCGTACTTTAAGCACGGCATTGAGCTTGCCGAGGTACTTGGGTGCGACCGTATGTCCATCAACTCGGGCTGGGGCGACTGGGACGAGGACCGCGAGGAAGCCTGGAAGCGCAGCCGCGAGCACTTGTCCATTCTGGCGGAGTATGCCGGCGAGCACGGTCTG
Source organism: uncultured Collinsella sp. (assembly GCA_958448275.1). Taxonomy (GTDB): domain Bacteria; phylum Actinomycetota; class Coriobacteriia; order Coriobacteriales; family Coriobacteriaceae; genus Collinsella. The sequence continues at coordinate 9,998 of CAUDDF010000019.1, read as the reverse complement.
GTGCTTACGATGGAAAGCCTGCGTCCCGAGGAGAGCAACCTTGTGACGACGGTTTCCGATGCGAAGCGCATGATTGACGAGGTCGCGAGCCCGTACTTACAGCCCATGGTTGATACAACCGCGATGGGCGTTGCAGGCGAGACGCTCGAGGACTGGTTTGCCGCCTTTGGTGATGGGGCAATTCACGAGATGCACTTTATCGACGGTGACCCGTATGGCCATCTGGTGTGGGGCGATGGCAAGCACGATATGGACGCCTTCGTCGCCACGCTCAACGCCCATGGTTTCGACGGCATGCTGGGCCAGGAAATCACGGACGGTCGTTACTACGATGACCCGGCGGCGGCAGATGCCAAGAACATGGCCGCATTCGAGAAATATCTGATTGACTAAAACAACCATCGGCCACACAACCAACGTCATTGATTGCGGGCCAAACAAGAAAGGAACTGGATATGAACGCACACGATCTGATCAAAGAGGCAATTGCCGAGAAGGGCAAGTTCGACAGCGTCTACTGGATTGCTTGCGGTGGCTCCATGATCGATTTGATCCCGGCTCATGAGCTTCTGCAGCGCGAGGCAACCACCTTCACTTCGTATATCTATACGGCTCGCGAGTTCGATATCATGCGTCCGCGTCGTCTGGGCGAGAAGTCCCTGGTCATCGCTTGTAGCCACAGCGGCAATACCCCCGAGGTCGTCGAGGGCTGCGAGATTGCCCTTGCTGCTGGCGCTACGGTGATCGCCCAGACCGACAACGCTGGATCCAAGATTGACTCCGGCAAGTGGACCACGTGGGTCTACCCATGGGGCGAGGGCGTGCCGCAGGCCGAGGTCCCCGCTGGCATTTCGCTGTCGCTTGCGGCAGAGCTGCTCGATCAGCAGGAGGGCTACGCCGATCTTGCCGATATGTATGCCGGTATCGCCGAGATGGATAAGATTCTTCCCCCGGCACGCGAGAAGGTAAATGCCGAGCTGGGCGATCGCTTTGCCAAGCTTTGCCAGGAGCACGAGTTCTTCTATATTCTGGGCAGCGGTCCCAACTTTAGCCAGACCTACGGTTTCGCTATCTGCTCTCTTATGGAGATGCAGTGGCAGCACTGCAGCTACATTCACTCTGCCGAGTACTTCCATGGCCCCTTCGAGGCTACTCAGGATGGCGTTTTTTACTTCCTGCAGATGGGCTCCAGCGAGTGCCGTGCTATGGACGAGCGCGCCCTGGCGTTCCTTAAGACGCATACCGATACGCTGATGGTGCTCGATGCCAAGGAGTACGGTATGGAAGCCGTGCCGGCGAGCGTCCGTGCCTATCTGGACCCGGTGCTGTTCTACGCCATGAACTGCGAGCTGCGTGCCGCACGCGGCAAGGTGTTTGACCATGATCCCGATTTCCGTCGCTACATGGGCGTCGTCGAGTACTAGAAGGGTAAATACCATGGCATTTAACGTTAACGCGCTCGGATTTGGCGACAACGTCGTCGATCGCTACGAGCATATCCACACCATGTATCCTGGCGGCAATGCGGTGAACTTCGCCGTTTATGCCAAGAAATGCGGTGCCGCACGCTCTGCATACATGGGCATTTTTGGCAATGACGCCGCTGCCGAGCATGTCATTGCAAGCCTCGAGGATGAGGGTATCGAGCTTGACAAGTGCGAGCAGATGATTGGCGAGAACGGAGCGGCTCGCGTGACCGTCGTTGACGGTGACCGTGTCTTCCTCGGCTCCAACGAGGGCGGTATCCGTGGCGATGCGCGCTATGTCCTCGATCGCTTTGACCTTTCGTACATGAAGCAGTTCGATGTGGTTCATTCGGGCAACTATTGCTTTACCGAGCGCGAGCTGCCCAAGCTGAAGGCTGCGGGCGTCACGGTCTCTTTTGACTTTTCGGACGACTCCACCGACGAGTACTACGAGCAGATTGCGCCCTACGTCGATTTTGCTTTCTTTAGTGCGGCGGATGCCGCGAGTGAGGACGAGATTCGCGAGCGTCTGGCATGGGTGAAGGGCCTGGGTCCGCGTTTTGTGTCGGCTACGGCGGGCGCCGAGGGCTGCATTGCTTACGACGGCGAGCGTTATTACCGCCAGCTGGCTAAACCGGTAACGGACATGAAGGACACCATGGGGGCGGGCGACTCGTTCCTCACCTCGTTTTTGATGTGCTATCTCGATTCCGCCAAGCGTGGTGAGGATGGCGCCGAGGCCATCGAGCGCGCGCTCGACTTTGCTGCCGGGTTTGCCTCGACCGTGTGCGGTATGGAAGGTTCTTGGGGCCACGGGGCGCCAATCGTCGAATAGCTTAAGAAAGCGTACGGCGGTCTGGCTATGAGGCCTTGGACAGCCGATGCAAAACAATAAGCGAAACGCGAAAAGGGGGCTCGCCATGTGGTGGGTCCCCTTTTGAGCATTGGAGAAGACCATGGGTATTAAAGCGTGTGCGGCTGGTTTTTGCTGCGCGGACGTCTATCAAAACATCGACGTGTTCTATCCGACTGGTAACGGCATTGACTGGGGTATCCATCTTGCACGAATGGGCGTTTCGGTATCCGCCGTGTCGGTTGTCGGCAAGGACGAGTACGGAGACAAGATGAGAGAGGCGCTGGCCGCTGAGGGGTTTGATATCTCTCATCTGCGGGTGGAGGATGGCGACACCTCGGTGATGCTCATGGCATTGAAAGACGGCGTCGATCGCGTGCATCTCGAGGCAATCGATGGCGTAATGGAGACATATCGTCCGAATGAAGACGACCGGGCGTTTATCCTAGAGCACGACATCATTCACACCGACCTGTTTGGCAATTGTTTGGACCTCCTGCCCGAATGGCATGATGCGGGCAAGACGGTGGTTATGGACTTCTCGGTGTTCAGCCAGGATCCCGAATATGCATGCGAGGCTCATTTTCCTTACGTAGACTATGCGTTCATGTCGTTTGAAGAGGACACTCCGGAGCTGCGAGACTGGGTACGCCACGTGCAGGAATTGGGACCGCGCGTTGCGGTTGCCACGCTTGGCGAGAAGGGAAGCATTGCCTATGACGGTGAGCGCTTCTATGAGTGCGGGATCGTACCGGCGGAGAAGGTCGTTAATACCGTGGGTGCCGGCGACTCGTATATTGCCGGGTTTACCAAGGGCGTGATCGATGGCCTTGATATTCCGGCGTGTATGAAGGCGGGCGCTGAGCTGTCGTCCCGAGTGATTGGTTCGTTTGAGCCGTACTAGGGTTAAATGCCTGGAAAGGAGTACGAAATGGTTATCGACATGTTGGTCCATCCTATGCTCTACGGCGAGATCTGTACGCCGGGTGATGAGCCTGATGGATTCGGTTTTTGGTCACGAGAATATGGTATGGGGCATATGGGCCCCATGGATTGGGATGAGCTTCAAGTCGAGATGGACGTCTGCGACGTGCAGAAGAGTGTGCTCATGCCGCTCGATGTAACCGCGGCATGCGGAGGGCATTTTGGCACCAATGACCAGATTGCCATGCTGGTTGCCGCGCACCCCGATCGTCTGTGGGGATTTGCGAGCGTAGATCCGCAGGTGAGCGGTGCCGCAGACGAATTGGAGCGCGCCTTTACCGAGTTGGGGGCAAAGGGGCTTTGTCTGCATCCGGCAAAGCAGGGTTTTGCCCCCGATGATGCTGTGGCCGAGCCGCTTTACGAGCTGTGCGAGCGCTATAACAAGCCGGTGGTTTTCCATGCCGGTATGTCTTGGGAGCCTGGCGCAGAGCTCTCGCGCAGTAACCCGCTTGCATTTGAGCACACAATCGCAACGCATCCAAATGTGCGCTTTAGTTTGACCCACTTTGGCTGGCCCTGGGTGCGCGAGACCGTGGCGATGCTGCTCAAGTATCCCAACTGCTACACGGACACCTCTATCACTTACATCGATTCGCCCGAGGAGATGATGCAGCGTCTTTTCACGGTCGATATGGGGCCGCTGTGGTATGAGCGCGCGCTATCGCATCAAGTGATGTTCGCCAGCAATACGCCGCGCTTCCGTGCATTCAAACTCAAGCGGGCGCTCGATACCGTGCCCATGCGCGACGATGCGCGAGAAAGGCTCTACTGGGGTAATGCCCTGCGTTTTCTTGAAGGGGATGAGTAAACATGGTGACGCTCGAGACATTGAGCTATCTATCGACTGCTCCGGACCAGTTCATCGATATTACCGAAGACGTGCACGCTGCCATCGAACGCAGCTCGGTGACCAATGGCTTGGCAGCGATTATTTTGTCGCATACGACCTGTGGAATCGTGGTAAACGAGGGGCTGCCCTGCGTGGAGACGGATCTTATGGAGACGCTTGATCGCATCGCCCCACTCGACGCCCCCTATGCGCATGCACACTTCCTGCCGAGCTATGGAGCCACCGGCAACAACTCCTGTGGGCATATCAAGAGCATGATTTGTGGAAACAGTTGCTTCTTTCCCGTCCAAGATGGCCACATCGTGTGTGGAGGTGCCCAGAACATCTATCTTGCGGAGTTTGACGGTCCGCAGAAGCGAAAAGTGTACGTCGAAGTGCTGGGGGAGTAACGTCCCCGCGATAACCCTATGAAGGAGCACGTTATGTCGTTTCTAACCTCGATGTTCAAGACCGAAAAGCCGGTCATCGGAATGCTGCACTTGCGTCCTCTGCCGGGCGATCCACTGTATTACCCGGGCGGAAGCGTGTCGCAGGTCGTGGAAGCCGCCAAGCGCGATCTCGAGGCGTTGCAGCAGGGCGGTGTCGATGGCATTTTGATTACCAATGAGCTCTCGATGCCCTACGAGCAGCACGTTTCTCCCTCAACCCTTGCATCGATGGGCTATGTAATCGGGACTCTATCCCATGATCTGTCGACTCCTTGGGGAGCTGAGGCTATTTACGATGGTGATGCCACAATCGAGCTGTGCGCTGCCGTCGACGCGCAGTTCACGCGCTGCAATTTTTGCGGTGCCTGGGCCGGTGATCTTGGGCTGATTAACCGAGATTTCGCTCACACCATGCGTCGCAAGGCGGCGCTGCGCCTGGACGACCTCAAGCTTTTTCACTTCATCACGAGCGAGGGGGAGGTTTATCTCAACGACCGCACGACTGCGGACATTGCCGATTCACTTCTCTTTAATTGCCTACCGGATGCGATGGTCATCGGCGGTTCGGCTGCCGGTCGTGGCGCTTCGGGCGAGCTTGCCGATGAAGTCCGCGAGCGTGTTGGCGAAGTACCCGTGGTATGTGGCACCGGTTGTCGCGAAAATACCGTGGCTGACGTATTTGCTCACTACGATGGCGCGTTTGTCGGCACCTGCTTAAAGCGCGACGGAAAGCTGGATGCCCCGGTTGATGTTGAGCGGGTAGCTCGTTTTATGGCTGCCGCTCGTACGGCGCGAGGGGAGTAGGCACCTATGGCGCTCTATCTGGGTATTGATATTGGGACAAGCGCCTCTAAAGGCGTTTTAATCGATGATCGATGCAACATCGTTTGCCAAGCCTCTTATGGACACGAGACGGACAACCCGTGTGATGGATGGTACCAGCATGATGCGGAGGCAGTTTGGTGGGGCGATTTTTGCCGCTTGTCGCGCGAGCTGGTGGCGCGATCGGGGGTTAACGCGGCACAGATCGGATGCGTGGGCCTTTCCGCATTGGGTTGCGACTGTGTGCCGGTCGATACCGAGTGCAACGCGCTGGCGCCCGCGATTTTGTATGGAGTCGATGCACGTTCGAAGCCGCAGATTGACGAGCTTCTTTCCGAATATGGGTCAGATCGCGCACGCGAGCTTTTCGGGCACGATCTCTGTTCGTCAGATATTGCTCCCAAGATCTTGTGGTTTAAGGAGAATATGCCCGAGGTGCACGAACGTGCCGCGAAGTTCCTGACGGCGTCATCGTTTCTATGCGCAAAGTTGACGGGGCGTTTTACGGTGGACCGTTATTTGGCGGAGGATTTTCTTCCCCTATACGACCGCTACACCTGGAAGGTTGATGCTCGGGAATGTGCTCGTTTCTGCCGGCCTGACCAGATGGCGGAGGTAATGTCGGCTACCGATATTGCCGGGGTGATTACGCGGCGTGCGGCTGAGGCGACGGGGCTCGCGGCAGGGACACCTGTCTTAGTGGGAACGGGCGATTCTGGTGCCGAGGCCATTTCGACGGGTGTATTCCGTCCCGGCGATATGATGGTTCAGTTGGGGAGTACGGCGTATTTCATCTACCTAGCTGATCATATGATCGATGATGCCCGCCTGTGGCCGGGGACGTTTATCATTCCCGGAACTTACGGGATCTGCGCGGGGACCAATACGGCGGGCGCACTCACATCGTGGCTGCGCCAAGAGCTGTATCGCGACGCCGTAGAGGCCGAGGGCCACGGTGGTCCCGATGCCTATTCGGTTATGGCGCATGATGCCGCCGATGTGGCGCCGGGTGCCGATGGGCTCCTGTGTCTGCCGTACTTTGCGGGGGAGCGTACTCCGCTCAACGATCCCGAGGCGCGTGGCGTCTTCTTTGGCCTGACCGGAAGGCATACGCGAGCCCATATGGTTCGCGCCGCCTTGGAAGGCGTCGCGTATACCGTTGCATCCCATGTCGACATTATCGAGCGAGAGCATGGACTGCCAATTGGGCGCATTATGCTTGTCGGAGGTGGAACCAAGAATCCAGTTTGGATGCAGGCTATCGCCGACGTATGCGGGCGCGAGGTCTCGGTTGCCAAGGTTACGGTGGGCGCATGCTTCGGTGATGCCATCATGGCAGCTCTCGCAGGTGGCGCCTATGCATCATGGGATGAGCTCGCCCAAGTCCTTGGCGTTGCGCAAACAATCGTGCCCGATATGGCTGCCCACGAGTTATATGCATCGCGTCGTCATATCTTTGACGAATTGTATGCACGCAACCGTGATCTCATGCACGAATTGGTGTAATGCTGCCGAATTGTACTGCCTACCAATAGGGACTGCGTTGTGCGATTCGCATGTCCCTTGGCATTTTTGCCCACAGGGGTTAGCGAAGGTCAAAAACAGAGTGCGCATTTGTTAAAACTGCCGACTCGATGCGCTTTGCGTCACAATTTTTGAGCGAGGCGATGCGTTCTGAGGTCCTTGTGAGCGATTTGATGAGCGACTGCGCGCTTGTTTCTGTGTTTGCCTCCGCTGGTGCATCGGTCTCGAGCAGTAAACGATCGAGTGGAATCTGTCGTGCGTATTCGCGTCCTCGTTTAGACGCGAGCATGCGTTCGTTGACGGAAAAATAACAGTCCGCATCACGCGCGCGGACGAGTTCGTCCGAAGTGCCGCTAAACCAGTGGAAGATGATAACGGGGGAGTCGGGGTTTGGGATGAGTAGTCCATGCGATTCGAGGACGTCCAGTACGGCTCCTGCCGAACGAACGGCGTGAATTGATATCACGCGCCCGGTAAGAGGATGCTGCACGAGTGTATCGCAGAGCCGGTCAAATGCCTGTATTTGTAGCGGCTCACTTCCGGCAAAGCGTGCGGAAAAGTCGAGTCCCACCTCGCCGATGTAGCGCTCTTGGGCAGCAACTTCGCAAAGCAGATCGACTTCGGCAGGACCGCAGCGGCCGTCGGCGAGCCACCAGGGGTGGAGCCCAACGCCAGCGATGATGCCTGGTAGGCGACGGGCGCGCCCGTTTGCGGCCGAAAAGTCGCGTGGGTCGACCCCGCAGTCAAAGAGCCCCAGACCCGACGCCGCCGACTCACTGGCTGCAGCATCGGGGCCGAGCATCAAATCAAGATGACAATGCGTGTCAAAGAATTGCGGTTCCATCGCAGGACATCCTGCTAGTCCAGGCGTTGGCCGTCGGCGCGTACGCGCTCGGTGCCGCGCCCGCTGATCCGGCGGATAACCTCGCCGGCAATCATCTGACCCATGATGGGCGGCATAAAGCTGGCGGTACCCAACTCGGTACGCTCGTGGATGTTGGACGGGTCGCGGGGTTGGGTCTTAACCGATTCCTCGCAGCTAAACAGCACGTGCAGACTCTTGATTCCGCGCTTCTTACATTCTTTGCGCATGATGCGGCTCATGGGGTCACGTACCGTATCGAAAATGTCGGCAAAGCGGAGGCACTCGGGATGGAGCTTGTTGGCCCCGCCCATGGAGCTAACCAAACGAATGTCGTGGTCCTGAGCATATTTGGCAATGGTAAGCTTGGCCGAGATGGTGTCGATGGCGTCGACGACGTAGTCGAGCTTGCCACCCGTCTGCTCCAAAACGCTCGCGAAGAACTCGTCGATGTTGTCGCTCAGCAGGTATTCGGTGCGCTTGATAACGGTGGCGGCGGGATTGATATCGCGAATCATGGCATCCATCACGTCCACTTTGCGCTTGCCGATGGTGCTGTGAAAGGCGATGGCCTGGCGATTGATATTGCTGGGCGCGATGATGTCCTTGTCCAGAATGACGAAATGTCCGATGCCGCCGCGGGCGAGTGCCTCGCAGCAGTTGGAGCCCACGCCTCCGCAGCCGAGCACCAGTACCGTAGCATCGGCGAGCTTGTCGAGTGCCTCGCGGCCCATGATGATTTCGAGCTTGGTATCGCGCGTCTCGACGAGAGCAGTAGCGTTTTCGGTCATAGACATCCTCCGATGGGGAAGCGAATCGTGTTTTAGCTATCGCCATTATAGGTAATCGCCCATAGGTTGCGATGACGCTTACTTTGATGTGGTTTGAAGCATTTCGATTAAATAGTTAGACAAACATCTAAATATCCAGTATAGTGTGCGCGTCATGAGGGGCGCTGAGAGGAGGTCTTATGCCGGGAGAGGGTTTTAAGGCGCTTGCCGATCCAACGCGACGGCGCATTTTGGAGTTGCTACGCGAGGGCAATTGCACGGCGGGGGAGCTTGCCGAGCATTTCGATATCAGTAAGCCGTCGCTAAGTCATCACTTGGCGACGCTCAAAAACGCCGGATTGGTGACCGACGAGCGCCATGGCCAAAACATCGTATACAGCTTAAACACCACCGTCATGCAGGACTTGATCGGTTGGTTTATGGGCTTTACAAACACGGAAGGTGATAAGGATGAATAACGAAAACAAGGGCATTCACGCCACGGGGGTATCGCGGCGTGTGTGGATTGCGCTGATCGCTCTGTGCGTCGCCAATGTCGTAGCGCACCTCATAGTGATGCCGAGCTTGCCTGCGCAGATTCCTACGCACTGGGGCGCGAACGGCGCCGTCGACGGTTGGGGTCCTAGCTGGATGGCCTCCGCGCTCGGCGTGCTGCCTCTGGCACTTCTTGCGATGTTCTACGTCGTGCCACGCATTGACCCCAAGGGCGAGGCGTATCGAACCTCGGGCAAGTTCTATCAGGGCTTCGTAATCGCCTTCACCTTGTTTATGTGCGCCATAAGCTGGTTGGGTGAGCTTACGATCTGGGACGTGGTGCCGGCGGTCGGTTCGGTCAACGTGCTGATTTCCGGTGCTGTCGGTCTGCTGTTCATCGGCGTAGGCAACTACTTGCCGCGTGTGAAGCGGAACTATACACTCGGTATCAAGACGCCCTGGGCGCTTGCCGATCCCGAGAACTGGCGCCGTACGCAGCGCTTTGGCGGTGCCTGCTTTATGGTGCTGGGTGTTGGCCTGATTGTGATGGGCGTGGCGGGCAGCGTGCTTTCGAGTGAAGTCGTCGCCGCAGTGATTGCGGTTCTGGCGTTTGGTTCGGTCGGAGCCGTCTACGTCTACTCGTATCTGCTGTGGCGCAAATCGCAGCGAGCCGCTCGTTAAGGTTGCGGAAAACTAGCGTACGCAGTTCATAGTATGTTCCGGGGGACTTTTCCCAGGTAGTATTAGGGGGTGTGGGCAACCATGCCCCTTTTTCGTTAAGTTTCAGAGCTGGTTTCCTCATTTCGTTTCCACTAAAGCGAATCAAGAATAGGGAAACAGCAGGTAGAAAGGATAGAACAGACAAATGGCGGAGTTTATCTACCAGATGTATCAGGCTCGTAAGGCCCATGGCGACAAGGTGATCCTTGACGACGTGACCCTGA
>CAUDDF010000018.1:0-36742 GCA_958448275.1 uncultured Collinsella sp. | reverse complement strand
CCCGTCCCGGCGAGCCCCTGGCTAGTAACGACAATCAAAACGAAGCAAGGGGCTCCCCCCGTTCATCAACGGAGGAGCCCCTACTCATATCTATATATCAGCCCACCCGGCTCTCCAGATCAAAAAGCGAACGAGCGGAACGACGTTCGCAAGCAACGTTATCTAAGGACCTGGGCGGGCGTATGGGGCAACATCGATCGCGAGTTCCGCACGCAAAGGAGAGCACTTAATGTGCTCTCCGTCTTGCGCAGGACTGTCCGAGCAGGCGATGTTGCCCTATACGCCCGCCCAGGTCCGCCGGGATCACGACAGCTTGACGATCGGTGCAAAACCTTTCATTAGCTTTTTGGTCTGGCCGGTCTTTTCGAATTGAACCTCGATCATGTCTCCAGCGACCGAAATCACGGTACCCGTGCCAAAGGTCTTGTGGCTCACGGTATCGCCTGCGGCAAAGTCCTGCGATGCGCTGGCACGATCGATCTTGCGCTCCACTGTCGGCGACACCTTAGATGACGGCTTTTTGGCTCGCGGCGCACCCGAGCCAAAGGTCGAGGCAACACGGCCGGCGTCGGGCGAGACCCCACGATGGCGCTCGGTCCCGTAGCTGCTGCCACCAAAGAAGTCGTCAAAGCTCGATCCGCCGCGCGAACCGGAACCGCCGGTCGAACGCGTATGCGAACCGAACACCTTGCCGCCGTACATATCCGAGCCCATGCCCGAGCCAAAGGTGCCGCGACGGTCGCCGCGTTTCTCCCAGCCCGTGCCCTCAAAACCGGCAGAACCGATACCGCTAAACTCGATATCCTCAAACGGAATCTCGTTGAGGAAGCGCGAACGCGGGTTGGCAGAGGTCGAGCCGTAGGTGCGACGCGTGGCCGCATAGGTCAAGAACAGGCGCTTACGGGCGCGCGTGATGGCGACGTAGGCCAGGCGACGCTCCTCCTCGAGCTTGCCCGGGTCATCGCTGCCACCAAAGTCGTGCACGTGCGGGAAGATACCCTCCTCCATGCCGGCCACGAACACCGCCGGGAACTCCAGGCCCTTGGCGGAGTGGATGGTCATCATGGTAATGGCATGCGTCTCGCCGGCCAGGGAATCCAAGTCGGAGCGCAGGGCCAGCCACTCCATGAGCGCCGGCAGCGCCTTGCAGGTGAGCGGGCCGTAGGTGCGCTCGATCTCGTCGGCATGCACGGCACCCGCCGGCATCTCTGTCGGCGCGGCATACGCGTTGCCCGCGATGGCGGCGGCCAGGGCATCCTGCGGAGACAGTGCCGGAGCGGCCAAGCCATCGAGCGGATTGGAACCCGCGGCGTCACGCGCGCCAACGAGCGCCTCAAACGAAGACGTGGACGCAGACGGGCCGGGCTCGGGCTCGGGCGCACTCACCACGGCGGGCTCGGACTCGGCGCCGGCCGGCACATCGGCAACACCGGCTGCGCGCAGCTCTTCCAAACTCTCGAGCGTACCCTCGATATCCTCGTGCGTCTCCTCAAATTCGGCGGCGACGCCCAGGAATTCCTGGATGTTCTCGGCGCGGCTCTCGGATTCCATGGTGCCTTCGGCGCGAAAAGCCTGCAACAGGCCCGTCTTATCGACAATCATCTCGACGACGTCCTTGAGCTCGCCGTCCATGCGACGGCCCTCGCGCACCAGCGACACAAAGCTCGACAGGCCGTTACGCACCTTGGCGCTAAACATGCCCGTCTCGGCTGTTGCGATCTCGCAGGCCTGGAAGAACGAGCAACGGTTGTCGCGCGCCAGCTGCTCGATCTTTTGGATCGAGGTGGAGCCGATGCCGCGACGCGGCGTGTTGATGACGCGCTTGACGCTCATCTCGTCTGCCGGGTTCACGATCATCTTAAGGTAGGCCATGACATCGCGGATCTCGGCACGGTCGAAGAATCGCGTGCCGCCCACGATCTTGTAGGGCACGCCCGCGCGCAGGAACATATCTTCGAGAATACGCGACTGGGCGTTGGTGCGGTAGAACACGGCGATATCGTCGTAGCTCGTGCCTTTGGCATGCAGCTTTTCGATCTCGCCGGCAATCCAGCGACCCTCGTCGCGCTCATCGCTTGCCTGGAAGGCCTGGATCTTCTCGCCATCGCCCTCGGCCGTAAACAAACGTTTGTCCTTGCGCTGCGAGTTGTGACGCACCACGGCGTTGGCGGCGCTCAGGATGTGACCCGTGGAGCGGTAGTTCTGCTCCAGCTTGACGGTCTTGCAGTTTTTAAAGTCCTTCTCAAAGTCCAAGATATTGGTGATGTCGGCGCCACGCCAGCTATAAATGGACTGATCGTCGTCGCCCACGACCATGAGGTTTTGGTACTTGGCGGCCAGCAGGTTGGCGATCTCGTACTGGACGTGGTTGGTGTCCTGATACTCGTCGACGCTAATGTAGCGGAAGCGCTCCTGGTACTTGTCGAGCACCTCGGGGCGGGTGCGCAGCAGCTCGAGCGTGCGCACGAGCAGGTCGTCGAAGTCCATCGCGTTGGCGGCGCGCAGGCGGCGTTCCAGCTCCAGGTAGACCTGCGCGGCCTTTTTGTCATTGGGGCTGTCGGCGGATTTGAGCATGTCCTCGGGGCCGATCATGGCGTTTTTGGCCGAACTGATCTTGCTGCGGATCATATTGATGGGGAACTGCTTTTGCTCGATACCGAGCGCCTGCATAATATCGCGCACCATGCGCTTTGAGTCATCGTCATCGTAGATGGTGAACTGACCGGTGTAGCCCAGCAGGTCGGCGTCTTCACGCAGCATACGCACGCACATGGCATGGAAGGTGCACACCCACATGCCACGGGTGCCGCTGGGAATGAGTGCCACCAGACGCTCACGCATCTCGGCCGCGGCCTTGTTGGTAAACGTGATGGCAAGGATCTGCCAGGGCTTAACGCCCAGGTCACCGAGCATATGTGCGATGCGGAAGGTCAAGACGCGGGTCTTGCCCGAGCCGGCACCGGCGAGCACCAGCAGCGGGCCCTCGGTGGTCAGGACCGCCTCGCGCTGAGCGGAATTAAGGCTGTCGATGTCGACGAGCGGCTTGGTGGGCTTGGGTGCCGGCGCGGGAGCGTCGTAGATGTCGAGCGGGACGAGCTCGGGCTCCGGCGCAGCAGGAGCGGTGTATGCATCGAGTGGCACGGGTTCCGGCGCGGGCGGCACGGGCACCGCGGCGTTCTTTTCCCAGGGCAAGGGCTGGGTCATGGGCGACTCCTCATCTGACGGACGGCGCGCCTGCGGGCAGCGCCATAGTTTGAGCCGTACCAGTATACCGAGCCGCGCGGACACCGACGCAAATCACACCACGACTCCGTGCGCCGCCGTCAGGCCCGCCCCAACGGATTTGGTGCAATGGGGTCAGGTTACTTTGCACCAATCTATTGACAATCACGAAACCGCCGATGTCATGGCAGCAGCAGCGAGCGACGGTCAGGGCGAACAAATTGGCATGAAAAGGGGGCGGCATAGACCTTTTGGTCATGCCACCCCCTTTGAATGACAAGTCGTCGCCCTGACCGCCGCGCAGCGTCGACTAAGTTAGAGGCCGAGCATCGGCTCCAGGACGAAGAAGTACGCCAGCACCACGATGCCCAGAATGATGCGGTAGACGCCGAAGCACTTGAAGTCGTGACGGCGGACGAAGCCCATGAGCCACTTAATGGCGATGAGCGAAACCACAAAGGCCACAACGCAGCCCACGCCCAGGATGGCGATCTCGTTGGCGCCAAAGGTACCGCCCTTGATGAAGTACTTGACCAGCTTGAGCGCACTCGCGCCAAACATGACGGGAATGGCCAGGAAGAACGTAAACTTGGACGCCACCGAACGCGTGCAGCCCAAAAGCAGGCCGCCGATGATGGTGGAACCGGAGCGCGACGTGCCCGGAATCAGCGAGAGCACCTGGAAGCATCCGATGCCCAGTGCGGTCTTCCAACTTAGGTCCTCGAGCGTGGCGATGGAGCCAAAGTCCAGATCCTCGTCATCGTCCTCATCCTCAGTGGTAGCCGCGGCGGGCGCCGCAAAGTGCGCACCGGCGGGACGTCCACCCGACACCACAGCACGCGAACCAAACGAACCGGCAACGGCCATTTCCTCGCGCTTGCTCGCGCGCCAGTTCTCGATCACGATAAACAGCACGCCGTACACAATGAGCGCCAGCGCCACGACGGGAGCATTATAGAAATGCTCCTCCATCCAGTCGTTGAGCGGCAGGCCAATCGCCGCAGCGGGAATACAGCCGAGCACAATCTTGCCCCACAGTACCCATGTGTCGCGACGACCCTCCTTGCCCTTGCTGGGCGAGAACGGGTTGAGGTCGTAGAAGAACAGCACACAGACGGCCAGAATGGCGCCGAGCTGAATCACGACCAGGAACATATTCCAGAACGTCTCGCTCACGTTCATCTTGACGAACTCGTCCACCAAGATCATGTGACCGGTCGACGAAACAGGCAGCCATTCGGTGATGCCCTCGACCAGGCCCATGAAGGCAGATTTTAGAAGCTCGATAATATCCAAAGGGACCCCCTCGTTAGACACCCGCCGATATTGTTCTGCGGACGGTGCGGGCGATGTCCCATTATCAACCGTTACGGCGCGCCCGAACCGACCCTTACCAAAAAACTCGCCCGTTCACAGAATTGCGAGCGGTCAAACTGGAATCCTTGGGTATAACTGCAACAAGGTAAAGTGTCCGGCGGCCAACGCACCCGCGCCCGCCCGACGCACGAGCCCCGCGCCCGTGCGATAGACCAAGGAGGAAACCATGAACGAGGGCTACACCAAGGTATTTGTTTCACTCGACGGTACTGAGCAGCAGGATTTTGTGCTCGCGCGCGCCATCAAGGTCGCCGCGAACAACGGCGCCAAGCTGATTATCGGGCACGTGATTGATTCGACGGCGCTCGAGAGTGCCGGAGCCTACCCGGTCGACCTGGTCAACGGCCTAGAGGAGGCATTTAAGAACTCCATCGCCAAGCAGCTCGAAGAGGCCAAGGCCAATCCCGATATTCCCGAGGTCGAGGTCATGATTCGCGCCGGCCGTATTCGTGAGACGTTGAAGGACGAGATGCTCGACGTGGTCAAGCCCGATCTGGTGCTCTGCGGTGCCCGCGGTCTGTCCTCGATTAAGTACGCACTCCTGGGTTCGATTTCGACGTTCCTGCTGCGTAATACGGATTGCGACATTCTAGTCGTGAAGTAGGTTCCTTCCCGCCGGCGCAAGGCCTGCGGGGTTATCACGCCGACGTCCTCGCCGCTTCGCGGCTGCGGGATGTCGGCTTAGATAACCCCTCCCGGCCTTGCGCCTTCGTCACCGTACTTCAACGAGTTGGCTGATAAAAGATGGCGTGCCGCCCCGTTGGGGCGGCACGTTTTGTTTGGAGCGGACTTCTGCCGCGTGCACTACTCGAAATATTGGAACTTGTTGGTTGAGAAGGCGAACGTGACGACGAAGCCTTCGCCCGGGTCCGATGCCGCGGTGACGTCGATGCCCATCTTGGAGCACAGACGCGCCACCAAGTAGAGGCCGATGCCCGTTGCGCGCTTGGTGGCACGGCCGTTATCGCCGGTAAAGCCCTTCTCGAACACGCGCGGCAGATCGGCCGCGCTCACGCCGCAGCCGTTGTCCGCGACGGTAAGCTCGATGCGCTCGCTTGCCAGGCCTTCGTCCAACAACGCACCCGAAAACACGATCTTCGCGCCATCCTCACGCGCATATTTAATGCTGTTCTGAATGAGCTGGCCCAGAATAAACTCGAGCCATTTCTCGTCGGTAAAGACCTCAAAGTCGAGGTTCTCGCACATCGGAGCCACGTGCGCCGCGATGAGCTCACGCGCGTTGGCTTTAATGGCATCCGTCACCAAGGTCTTGAGATCCCAGCGGCGAATCAGGTAGTCGCGCTCCACAACCTCCGAGCGCGCATAGTACAGCGCCTGGTCGATATAGCGCTCCACGCGGGCAAGCTCGCGTGCCAGGTCGTCCACTCGCGACAGATCGTCTTCGCTGCCGTCCAAGTTTTCCAAGATCAGATGGGCCGCCGCCAGGGGCAGCTTGGCCTCGTGGACCCAGCTCTCGATATAGTCGCGATAGTCATCGGTCTGACGCCGGCCTTCGGCAACCTCGTCGCAGGCGGCTTTGCCCACCCGGCGCAAAACCTCGTACTCGAGCTCGCCCTCGGCATACGTCGGGCACTGAACCATCTCCTGCACCCACGCGGGGCTTTCCAGCTCCTCGGCCGCGCGTTCCAGCTGACGCAGAAAACGGCGGCGGCGCGCATACTCGATCACAATGCCAAGCATGGCAAAGACAAAGGACACGCCGACCGCCACGGCCACGATGGAAACGGGAGCGCCGGCAACCGTCAGCACAAAGCAGCTCAGCAGCACGCCGCATACCCAAACGGCGACGGGAAGCAACGCGTCTTTAAAGAACTTACCAAACGACATAACCGGCACCTAGACCGAATAGCCCTGGCCGCGATGCGTGGTCAGATACCCCTTGACGCCGATTTTTTCGAGCGTGGTGCGCAGACGGTTGATGTTGACGGTGAGCGTGTTATCGTCCACGAAGGCATCGGAGTCCCAGAGGTCCTGCATGATGGCCGAGCGCGAGACGATCTTGCCCGCGCGACCCAAGAGCAGCGAGAGGATACGCAGCTCGTTTTTGGTGAGCTCGGTGCCGGTACCAGTTGCCGTGTTGGTGACCGTGGAGCGAGCGAGGTCGAGTTCCAGTCCCTTGTGGACGAGCGTGCTGCGCTCACCGGCAGCCGTGGTGCGGCGCAGCAGGGCATTGATACGAGCCACGAGCACGCGCGCGCTGTAGGGCTTGGGCACAAAGTCGTCCGCGCCGAGCGTCATGGCCACGACCTCGTCGATCTCGGTCGAGCGCGAGGTAAGCACGATGATGGGGACCTCGGATTCGCGACGGACCTCGTGGCAGATATGCTGGCCGTCCTTGACGGGAAGCGTGAGGTCGAGCAGCACCAAGTCGGGCGCGGCAGCAAGGATATCGCGCGAGACATGTTCGAACGATTCGCAGGCCTCGACCTCAAAACCAGCACGGGCAAGGATGTCGGCAAGTTCGCGACGGATAGGCTCGTCGTCCTCAACGACATAGATTAGCGCCATGGATTCCGCTCCCCTCTTGGTTGTCTTGTCCCATTATGACCGCGAAGCCGCAGGTACGCACCTCACGCGGCACCAAGGTGACAGAACTGTTCGCAAACGAAAGCGCTTGGCTCGTCCCTCGCTCGCAACGGACGCGAGAATCAAATGATTATATAATCCCCGTCCCAGAAAAATCATTTAGCGGCGGGCACGGAGCTTTTCGTAGCCTTCGGCAAAGAAGGCGACCGTGGCGGCGTCGGCCTCCGCGGCGTCCGTCTCGGTTGCGGGAACCACGCCGTGCTCGTCACTCACCAGGAACAGGGCACCCTTGAGCTGTGCGGGAATGTCTACGCGCGTGACCGGGATGTTCTTGGTCTGAGCCAACTGCTCAATAAGGGTCGCCGTGCCACACAGGCACTCGTCCGCCGGTGCCACAAAGGCAAGCTCGCCGTTGTTGACGGCGGCGAGCAGCTCGGGTGCCACGCCGGTCTCGTCAGCCTCGGAGCGGGCCTCGGCGGAGCGGGCACGCAGCGCCTTGGCCGACGTGTCGGCCAGCGGCTCGTACTCCCCCACCGTCATGGCGGCGTTGCCGTTAACGTCAATCACCAGCATGAGTACGCCGTCGCGCGCGGTGTAATCGCCCTCGGCAAGCGACCACTCAACGTGTTGCTTGGCCCAGCTGAGCATGTTGTGGGTAAGCGGCTCGCCCTGCACCAGGCGCTCGGATAGCGCACGGATGTGGCGGTTGAGCATGGGCACCTTTTTGTTGGACATGCGCCAACGGCAGACAAGCGCGGGCTTGTCGAGCGTGAACTTCTCGACCGCCTCCTGATTGGCGCAAAAGTCCTCGTACGCACGCTGATCCTCGGCATTGCCAAACAGCTCGGCATCATCAATCTGGGGCATGGTCATACCTTTCGTGTTAGTCATTCCGTCCTCTTATACCAAAAAGACGGCCCTCCAAACGGAGCAGCCGCCTTTTGCGGAGATTATTTTAGAAGCGAGGCCGGTCCAAGGGACGAGATAACATCCCATCCTCCCCAGTCAACCTAACAGGTCGGCGAGGGTTGCCCAGGTGCCGCAGATTGCCGTGAAAGAGGAGCGACGCGTACTTGAGTACGCGAGCGACGAATGAACGGCAAGGTGCGGTGGCTGGGCAAGCCGCAGCGCCGCTTCCCTACTTAGTGGCGGAAGTGGCGAGCGCCCGTAAAGACCATAGCAATATTGTGCTCGTTGCAGGCCTGAATGCTCTCGTCGTCGCGCTTGGAGCCACCGGGCTGGATGATGCAGGTCACGCCGTGCGCGGCAAGCACGTCGACGTTGTCGCGGAACGGGAAGAACGCGTCGCTTGCACAGGCAAATCCGCCCTTCTCCACGCCCTCGCGCTCGCAGAAGTCCTCGGCGCGCTCGCAGGCAAGCAGTGCAGAGTCAACGCGGTTGGGCTGACCCGGGCCCATGCCAATGCCGGCCTTACCCTTGGAGACCAAGATGGCGTTGGACTTGACGCCCTTACAGACCTTCCAGGCAAACTCGAGCTCGGCCATCTCGGCGTCGGTGGGCTTGCGGTCGGTGGGGAACGTGAAGGTCGCGGGATCCTCGGTCACGTGGTCGACTTCCTGCACCAGCATGCCGCCGTCGACGGAGCGCAGCTCCACCTGGGCGCCGTGGTCCACGCCGCCGGTAGCCAGCACGCGCAGGTTGGGGCGCTTGGCCATGCGCTCGAGCGCCTCATCGGTGTAGCTCGGGGCGATGATGACCTCGACGAACTGCTTGTTCTGATCGGCAAAGTGCTCAACCAGATCAAAGGGAACCTCGCGGTTGCAGGCGATGATGCCGCCAAAGGCGCTCTTGGGATCGCAGACAAAGGCGCGGTCGTAGGCAGCCGTGATGTCCTCGGCCACGGCAGAGCCGCAGGGGTTCTGGTGCTTGAGAATCACGCAGGCCGGCTCGTCGAACTCGCGGACCAGGTTCCAAGCGGCATCGGCATCCAGATAGTTGTTGTAGCTGAGCGGCTTGCCCTGGATCTGCTCGGAGCCAACGAGCGGGAACTGCGAGCTCGCGGTGTTCTCGCAGCCCTCGGCAAAGCGGTAGACCGTAGCCTTCTGCTGAGGATTCTCGCCATAGCGCAGGTCGTCGACCTTCTCCAGCGAAATCTCGAGCTTGGCAGAGGTGTCCGCCACGTCGCTTGCCTGGGCGGCAAGCCAACGGGAGATAGCCGTGTCGTAGGCGGCGGTGGTCTGGTAGACCTTCACCTGCAGGCGACGACGGGTGGAAAGCGTGGTGCAGCCACCGGTCTCGTGCATCTCGGCCAGGACGGCATCATAGTCGGCCGGGTCGGAAATGACGGTAACACTCGTGGCGTTCTTGGCAGCAGAGCGCAGCATGGAGGGGCCACCGATGTCGATGTGCTCGATGGCGTCCGCGAAGGTGACCTCGGGATTGGCGACGGTCTTCTCGAACTCGTACAGGTTGACGACGACCAGGTCGATCAGCTTAATGCCGTGCTGAGCGGCCTCCTGCATGTGCTGCTCGGAATCGCGGCGGGCCAGCAGCGCGCCGTGAACCTTGGGGTGCAGGGTCTTAACGCGGCCGTCCATCATCTCGGGATAGCCCGTGAACTCCTCGATGGGGGTTACGGGAACGCCCGCGTCCTCGATGGCACGAGCCGTGCCGCCCGTAGAGATGATCTCGACGCCAAAGTCATCGACCAGCGTCCGTGCGAAATCGACGACGCCCGTCTTATCGGTAACCGAGATCAACGCGCGTGCGATCTTCACATCAGATCCCATGCAGTCCTCCTGTCTGGTACGCCGCCGTGCTCTGTGAGTCGGTGATACGTCGATCTGCAGTGCTCGCGCAGCGGAATTGAAAATACTGATTCAATGTAGCGCATCGAGCGCGACGATGCACCCCGTAACGCGCGGCTGTGCAGAAAAAGCTTCGAGCGGGGGTTGCAGGAGCGCCACTGGGCACGGTGAGTTGATGGAACACAGGGGCACCATAATTAGATGCCAACGGCGTGGTAGAACTGTGCTCGATATGCATCCGCAATAGAAAGAGGCACCATGGTCTCGCGGGTTCTCTACCGACCGTTTGATACCGAAGATTTCGACGCCATCGCGCTGATCTTGCAGCAGCTTTGGCACAACAACTCGGATAACGATGAGTACAACCGCCTCGAAGCCGCGTGCGATCTTGCCTACTGCCTTTCTTCATCGACGTTTTCGCAGGTTGCCGTAATCGACGGTCAGGCGCGCGGCATTGCACTTGCACGCGCAGGACAGAGCTCCGGCGTCACTATCAACGAACATTGGATGGATACCGAACGCGCGTTGCTGTCGCAGATGCGCGAGCTGGAGCCCGAAGCTTGCGCCGAGTACCTCTCGTTTGTGCGCGCCACCATCCGAACCAACAACCGCCTGCTCGAATGCAGCCCGCTGCCGCACGACAACGAGGTCACGCTGCTTGCCGTGGATCGCGATGTCCACGGCCTGGGCGTTGGCACGGTTCTGCTCGACGCCGCAATCTCGCATCTGTCCTCGCGCGGGGCGACCAGCGCACACCTGTACACCGACTCCAACTGCTCGTGGAAGTTCTACGAACTGCACGGCTTTAAGCGTGCGGCCACGCACCGCGCCAACCGCGAGGAACGCCGCCACGCCATGCCGCGCGAAAGCTTCCTCTACGAGCTGGACCTAACCGTCTAGGCCCAGCAGCCATACCTAGTCGTTGGGGACGTTCTTAAATGACTAGTCGTTGGGGACAGTCTTCGTAGGTAGCGCATAAAAAGGGGATGGGCTTTCCCCGACAGCTGTCGAGAAAAGCCCATCCCATAGCTTACGACCGTTAGAACGTTCCGCCGCCGCCTCCGCCGACGCCGCCTCCGCCGCCGCCCGAGAAGCCGCCGCCTCCGCCGCCGCTCGAGCTATCGGAACTCGAAGCCAGCTCACGGATGCTCTCGTGATACACGTCGTTAAACGAATCGAGGGGGGACTGGTTTCCGTAATGATGGTAGTACCACCAGTAGCAGGGGTAATTGTCGTAGAAACCGTCGGACTCGCGCACCTCGGGAGGAACAGCCTCGGCAAGCTGACGCAGGACTTCCTTCGAAACGCCCAGCGCCACGCCCATCACCAGAAGTTTATTCCACAGGACCAGATCGCCGGGGACGGCTTCCTTTAGGCGCGTGAAGTCCTCGAGCCAATGCTTAAGCGCCTTGCAGCGCGCCGCCACCTCGGCGCCCTCCGGCGTAAAGCGGCGGAACGTAAGGCCCACGCCAATACCCACCAGCACAATCGGCACCGAGATAAGCGCGGCGATAATGTTCACCTGTGCGCCGTCGGTAAAGAAAATGGATCCCATGGGAACAAAGGCGATCAGAATACCGAGAACCAGGCAAAACACCATTGCAACGATGCCGTCCGAGGCAACGTACTCGCTATCGGCCAGCTTGCCCTTAACGGTGTTCTGATAGTCCTCGAGCTTGTCGCCCACGGGCGTAGCGTGCTGCTTGACGTAGTGCTGCAGCTCGTCAAACGTGCGCGAACGATCACCGTTCTCGTCGGGCTTAGCGCCGGCAAAGAAGACCTTAAGCACCATGTGGTCAATGCCCTTGGCCGACTTCCAGCCCGCATCACTCACCGTCACGCGGTAGGTCTGCTCCTCTTTCTCGCGCCCCAGCAGGCCCTTCTTAGCCTTAGTCACGGTCGCCTGATCCAGCTTGATCACACGGTCGTCAGTGAGCTTCATGAGCGTGGCGATATATGCCTGATCGGGCACCTCGTTCCAGCTCATGAGGGCCGAAAGCACGGCGGGATGGTCGGCCGAAGGCACATCGCGGAAATATTCGTCCTGGAAAAGCGGCTTGGGCTTGCGGCGACGCAGCTTGAGCACAACGATTGTGCCGGTAAAGGCCACCGCCGCGACAACACTTAGCACGGCAAGTGCATTGGCAATCATGCGAGCGTGAGCGCGGCGGGCGTTAGCCTCGTCGGCCCATTCTTTCTCTTCGCTCAGGATCGTTGACATGCGCTCCTCACTTGAAGCGGAAAGCCATGGCACCCAGTCGCTGGGGAAGGCGATGCGCGCCTCGGCGAATTCGCCCTGATGCACGCAGGGAATGGTATAGGTGACCATGGGCTCGTCCTCATCGAGTGACACATCGCCCGTCAGCGGACCGTGGCCCCATGCGCGAAAGTTATCGCCCTTGACGGCCGCCGTCCCGGCAGCAGCATTTGCGAAGTACACTTCCATCTCGACGTCATCGGAATCCGCGGACCAGCCGTCACCCACGAACTTCCAGTAGAGCTCGGCGGTATCGGCCCAGTTCATGACCGCACCGGTCATGGTGTAGCTCACGTAATAGATTGCGCTGTCGCCGCTCTCGTGGGGGCTGAATACCTTGATCTTTACGCCGTCACCGGTCTGCTCGACCGTGTAGACGCCAGAGTCGCCCTTGTTCGCGCTATCGACTTTGTTAAACGCGGTGTCCTCTTCCTCGACACTCAGCACGTCGACGCCCGCCGCGCCGCCCTGCTGGTTGGTGCCCGTATTGATCTCCCAAAACACGCCGTTGATGTCGTCGTCGAAATCGAACTGGCGTCCCTCGACAACGGTCAGCGATCCATCGGCCTCAACCGTGGCGCCGATGTAGGTTTGGCTCATGGAGTAGCCGTCGGCGTGTGCGGCGGCAGGCAGCAGCAACAACGCAAGCGCGACGAGTGCGCAGACGGAAGCGAATCGCGCGAATAGGCGGCGCTGCCGACAGGTCTTGGCAACGGGGGCGTTCATAGGCACATCCTTTGTCTGTGATACCAACAGCGCCATTGTCCCACGTTTACGGACACACATGACGAATATCTAGGCGACCGGAGCGCCAAACGGGATGAAAGTCACGCCCGCCGCCAGCAGCTAGTCATTGGGGACGTTCTTAAATGACTAGCCGTTAGGGACACTCTTTGGCATGGCATGCGCCAACGATAGATACCATTTCACAGCTCCGTCACAGGTGTAGTGGCTTTGTGTTGCTGTGACGCGCTCTGATTGAGCCCGCGGGCAAGGGGCATAAAACAGTTGAGCGAAAGCGGTTTGCCCCTTTGCCGTTCGCTCGAGGATCATGTCCCCCTTTTCCGCGGAAACCCCGGCAGTTGCGAAGAGCTGCCGGGGTTTCTGTCGTTTGAGGGGTTGGGCTGGCGGGCGGCGATCGAGCTGTCGAGCCGGTGGTCCGGCACGCGCAACGCGCGGCCTCGGCAACTTGCAGGCCACGGCAGCGTCTCCCCCACCGCGCCCCGCGCTATACTCGTCCGCATGGATATCAACGCACGCAACATAGCAACACACGCCGCGGACGCGCCAGCGATGCCGCCCGCCTCTGCCCCCGCGCCCGTCGTGGGCCGCTTTGCCCCGTCGCCCTCGGGCCGCATGCACTTGGGCAACGTGTTCAGTTGCCTGTGCGCGTGGCTTTCGGCCCGCAGGCAGGACGGCCGCATCGTACTGCGCATCGAGGACCTGGACGATCGCTGCAAGCGTCCGGAACTTGCCGCTCAACTGATTGACGACCTGGCCTGGCTGGGGCTTGAGTGGGACGAAGGCCCCTACTACCAGCACGATCGCCTGGACTTGTACGAGGACGCCCTGCACCAGCTGCAAGACGCCGGCCTCACCTACCCCTGCTTTTGCACGCGCGCCGAACTCCACGCCGCGAGCGCACCGCACGCCAGCGACGGCACGCCCATCTATCGCGGCGCCTGCCGAGGCCTTTCTGCCGAGGAGGTTGCCCGCCGCAGCATCCTGCGCGCTCCGGCCACGCGCCTGCGCGTGCCCGCCGTCGACGACCTCGCAGACGATGTGGTCGAATTTGTGGACCGCACGTATGGTGCCCAATGCGAGGCGCTCGCCACCGAATGCGGCGACTTTTTGGTGCGCCGCAGCGACGGCGTGTTTGCCTATCAGCTGGCCGTGGTGGTCGATGACGCCGCCATGGGCGTCACCGAGGTCGTGCGCGGATGCGACCTGCTGGGCTCCACGCCGCGCCAAATCTACCTGCAGCATCTGCTGGGACTTCCCACGCCGCACTACGCGCACATTCCGCTGCTCATGTCGCCGGACGGCCGCCGCCTTTCCAAGCGCGACCGCGATCTGGACCTGGGCGAACTACGCGCCCGGTTTGGCACGCCCGAGGCACTGCTGGGCTGGCTCGCCGGGCAAACGGGCATCGCGCCGGACACCACGCCGCGTACCGCCGAGCAGTTGGTCGAGCACTTTGGCTGGGATGTCATCCGCGCGCACCGGGAGAACATCACTGTAACGGTCGAGTAGCCAGCCACCGCGCCTCTACGCAACATCCCAGGGCTGGAGTTCGTCACCCAGGCGAACGATGCAGTCGTAGAGCACGGTGTGGCGTTCGGCCGGGTTGGCATCCCGATGGAAATGCCCGTAGTACCAGCGTTTGTAATCCAAGTGGTCTTCCAGCTCATCGAAAAATGCCGTGAGCTGATCAACGGCGGGGTAATTCCAGCCGGGTGCCGGATAAAGCGTGGGCGAAAGCATGCGCGTAGAGCAGGTGTGGGTGATCACGTAGTCGACCTTCCAGCCCACGCTGTCGAGCTTTGCCCGCGCCTCCTCAAAGTTGCGCTCGTCCGGCAGCTCCTGTGGCCACCAGCTGGAATACGGTATGCGGTATTCCTTGTCCACGCTCGTGGCACCGCCCATAGTAAAGATCGTTGAGTCATCGAGCTCAAAAATCTCGGCACGCGCCAGACGCCGTATGGGAGAGGCATCCGACAGGCGCTGCGTCAGCCCACCGTGCCACAACTCCATGGGGCGCTCTGCCCAGTGATCGAAACGCTCGTGGTTGCCGTCGACAAACAGTACGGTATAGGGACGCGATTCCAGCCAGGCGATATCAGCGCACTCCTCGGCAGAGAAATCCCACGGAAAGCCAAAGTCGCCCGCGACGATTAGATAGTCGTCGCTCGTCAGACTATCCCCAAGCTCCCAATCGCGCAGCTTTTGCATGTCGAGGCCGCCGTGAATATCGCCCGTCACATAGACCGTCATCGGATCACCACTCCCCTGTAAGTCGCTAGCCACATTCTGCACGATCACTAAGCCAACCGTTCCAGCCCTTCCATCCCTTAGGGCTTACCCCTCGTTCTTCCATCCAAACGGGTCGAGTACCCAAAAAACCAGATCGAGCACGCCACCGGTCATCATGGCGCCGGCAAGGGCCATGCAAACGTGCAGAGAGCTGGCGCTTCGAAGCATGTCGAACGGCCCCAGAACAGCCAGCAGCGCGACCGCTGCGCCGGCAAGGCACAGCACGAGGCACGGCCCCGCGTCCTTGACGCACTTCTTTGCGAGATGTTTGGTGTTGTCACTCATCGATATCGAACTCCTTAGAGGACCGTCGTTCAGATGCATGCCGCCGCGGCAGAGCAGGGCGGCAGGGAAAGTGTCACATGTCGTGCGGACATCAATGGAGAAACCGCCTGCACGACCAACCCTTGACGCCGCTTTGCTACCGGCACCCCATCCCCCGCTATTGAGGTCTAATACTTTTCCGCGAAGTGAACGGCTGTTTTTGGACCCCTGAAACATCCGCACCTTTCGGCGGCAAAATCGCAGGATTTCGGCATTAAAACCGCAGGAAGCGGCACCTCTAAAGTGTCGATGCTTCGGGGGTCCGTTTTCACTCGTTCACATCTCGGAAAAGTATTAGACCTCGCTATCAGCTGCCCCAAAGATCAGACCGCCCCTCCTTCACGCCCCGCAAAACCTGCCTTTTCTGCCCTTCCCCACCGCCACCCAAAAACTCATCCAACATTAATCTTGGCTCAAGAATCGCTTAATCTATAACCTGCACTATAGAGTTCGACCAAGGGCGGAGCGGCGCCGCGCAACGCAGGCCGCCGAACGCAACGCTCGCGCCCGGGCAGATCGCCCGGCGTCACGCCCATCGAACGAAAGGACAGGTCATGGACGACCTCGAAAAAGTTGAAACCATCCGCACCAAGTGCAACGTGAGCTACACCGATGCCAAGGCAGCGCTCGATGCCGCCGACGGCAACGTCCTGGATGCCATCATTTGGCTCGAGTCGCAGAGCAAGACCCAGACCACGTCGGCGCATGCCGCCACCGAGTCCGCGCCAGTCGATGAGCCCTCGGCCGAGATGGTCGCCGCGCAGGCCGCCTACGAAAAGTCGAGCGAAAAGACCGACTTCTCCAAGAAGATGGACAGCGTGTGGGAGTACCTCAAAAAGCTCTTCCGCCTGAGCCTGGACACCAAGTTTATCGCCACGCGCCGCGATGCGATCATCCTCAACATTCCCATCCTGATTCCCATCGTCGCGCTGTTTGCCTGGGGCGCCACGATATGGCTGATGCTGCTTGGCCTGTTCTTTGGCATGCGCTACCGCATCGATAGCGACGGTGACGTACCTGGCAGCATCAACAACCTGATGGAACACGCCGCCGATGCCGCGGACGACATCAAGCAAAATCTGAACGACGACAAGTAATCACAGACGGGGGCACGTATGGCACGAATCCTGATCGTAGAGGACGAGGAGAAAATCGCCCGCTTTGTGACGCTCGAGCTTGAGCACGAGGGCTACCAGGTGGAGCACGCCGCCGACGGCCGCACCGCCGTGGACCTGGCGCTGGAGCGCAACTACGATCTGATTCTGCTCGATGTATTGCTGCCGCAGCTCAACGGTATGGAGGTGCTGCGGCGCGTCCGCAAGCACAAAGATGTGCCGGTGATTATGGTCACCGCGCGCGATGCCGTGATGGACAAGGTGGCAGGGCTCGATGCCGGCGCCGACGATTACCTGACCAAGCCGTTTGCCATTGAGGAGCTGTTCGCACGGATCCGTGTGGCGCTGAAGCGCTCGGAGGCCGTGCGGGCGGCTTCGGACGTTGGCGGCGTCGGTGCCGGGGCGAACGTAGTGGGCGGCGCGGGCGCCGGTACCGTTGCGATGCCCCTGGCCGGCGACTCGGCCCAGGCATCCGCCGCGCCCTCCCCCGCCGCGCTCACCGTGGGTTCGGTCGTGCTCGACCCCGACCGCCGTGAAGTCACGGTCGGCGGCTCGCCCATCGTGCTGACTGCCCGCGAATTCGACGTTCTCGCCCTGCTTATGGCGCATCCCGAAACCGTGCTCACGCGCGGGCGCATCGCGCACGAGGCGCTGGGCTACGAATACGTGGGCGACACCAACAACGTCGACGTACACATCGCGCACCTGCGCGCCAAAATCGAGGACGCCGGCGGCGCTCGCATCATCCAGACCGTGCGCGGGGTGGGCTATGTCTGCCGCGCGTAACGCCGAGGCCAAGCGCGTCACCTCCATCGCCCGTGCCATCAACTGGAGTTATATGTGGCGCCGTCTGATGAGCTACGTCTGGCTCGATCTGCTGCTGATGGTGATTGCGGCGGCGATCCTCGTCTATGGATACAACCAGACGCTGCCCGACGGCGCGTTTACCGCAGGATGGATCCCCAGCGCCACCGTTCACGGCATATCGCTGACGCCCGCGCGCGGCTGGGACCTGGCAACACTCACCTATACCGTCGAGCTTGCGCGCACCACCAAGACCTTCCCCCTCGCGCAGGACCTCGTCACGCTATGGCCTCTCTACCTTGTCGTTGTAGGTTGGCAGGTCATCAGCGTGCTCAACATACTCGGCGGCGCCCGACGCGTACGCCGCACCATGGCACCGCTCAACGACCTGGCCTTGCGCGTGGACGAGCTCGGCCGCATGCAGCTCTCCGGCGGCAAGATGGAAACGCTGGAGCAGGCCATCGAGCGAGCAAGTGTCGATTCGCCGAGCGTCACCACTGGCGACGCCGATCTGGCGAGCATCGAGGTCGCACTCAACCGTCTGCTGCGTCAGATGCAAGAGGCCAAGCTGCAGCAGATGCGCTTTGTCAACGACGCGAGCCACGAGCTGCGCACGCCCATCGCGGTGATTCAGGGCTACGTAAACATGCTCGATCGTTGGGGTAAGGACGACCCGGCCGTGCTGGCAGAGTCCATCGCCTCGCTCAAGGCCGAAAGCGAGCACATGCAGGAGCTCGTGGAACAACTGCTGTTTTTGGCACGCGGAGATGCCGGCCGCACCGTGCTGCGGCGCGTGAATACCAACCTGGCTGCACTGGTCGGCGAGGTGTGCGAGGAATCGCAGATGATTGATGCCGGGCACACATATCGGTTGGCTTTTGACGCTGCGTTTGCCAGCGACCCGCGCTGCGACGCGTCCGTTGACGTGGCGCTCGTGAAGCAGGCTCTGCGCGTAATCGTGCAGAATGCCGCCAAGTATTCGGACGCGGGCACGCCCATCACGTTTGGCGTAGCGCCGGATGCGGGCGCGGGCACGATCGACATAAGCGTTGAGGACGAGGGCATCGGCATGAACCAGGAATCCGCAGCTCACGCGTTCGAGCGGTTCTACCGTGCCGACAACGCGCGCGATGTCGGTGCACAGGGTTCGGGCCTGGGGCTCGCTATCGCCAAGTGGATCGTCGACAGCCACGGCGGCGTCATCGGTGTGACCTCGGTCGAGGGCGTCGGCAGCCGCTTTACGATTCACCTGCCGCGGTAGGGGCGCCTCTCACGAATCGAAGGTGAATGCTTTTCCGCGAAGTGAACGACCTATTTTGGACCCCCGAAGCATCCGCACTTTTTGGCGCCAAAATCGCAGGGAAAACCTGACAAAACCGCAGGAAACGGCGTCTCCAAAGCGTCGACGCTCCAGAGGTTCGATTTCACTCGTTCACTTCGCGGAAAGCCATTCACCTTCGATTTACGGCAGCCCGTCAGTCACCCTCTCGGTATTAAAAATGGGGCAAGGCCACGCGCCTTACCCCATTTTTTGCTAACTAAAGCAGCTTGCGCGCTACTCGCGGCACAGATGCACGGCGAAGCCGGCGAACTCGCGCTTAAAGTACACGAGCTTGGTGCCGCCGTCGAGCAGCAGCGCGCGCGACTCTTCGTTGACCTCGAGCCCGCGCTCGGCAAACCACTTCTCGGCCGCATCGATGTCGTTGACGGCAAAGCCAATGTGGCCCTTGGTGCCACGACCGTTCTGCTTCATGACCTCGACCAGCGAATCGTTAAAGTACGAAACCGGGGTCTCGATAACGGGCAGGCCCATCATCGTCGAGAACAGCTCCGCAATCTCCAAGGCGTCTGCCGGGTCGGCGGCGTTAATGCCCACATGGGCAACGCGCATACCAAAGAGCTCTACCGGATTGGCGTTCTGCTCACTCATGAAGTCAGCGCCTACTGTGCCATGACGTCGAGAACGGCCTTCTCGGCAGCGACGCGGTTCATGCCGGTCATGAAGGGCACGCCGCTCACGTACGGGCAGGTGAGGCCCTCGGGGGCAACGGTGGTGGCGATCAGCAGGTCGGCGCCCTCGTCGCAAACGTCCTTGGCCTCGGAGATGGCGCACTGCACGATCTCGTACTTGTCGGCGTAACCGTTGGCGTCGAGCAGGGTAGCGACCTTCTGGGCAACGAGCGTGGAAGTAGCAGCGCCAGCACCGCAAGCCAAAACGATCTTCTTCATAGGTAATGTCTCCCTTCGTGGTTTACTTTAGGTAAGTGTACCGCAGCGAGCGATGGCACTCAGCCTCGATGAGCTTTTATGCCAGTTTGCTTGCGCGCTGCGTATAATACATCTAGTACGTGTTGTCATACCGCTCGCTTTATGAGCGACTAAGGACCCCAATATGCCCGATTCCCGCACCCTCTGGACCGCCGTCGTCATTATTTGTATCGCCATATCGGTGTTCTTTAGCGTAAAAAAACGCACCACGTTTAAGCGCCTGCAACAGCTTATGGCTGCCAAGCAGTGGGACGAGTTCGATCGTTTGCTCGATGGCAAACTCACCAGCATGCTGTACCCGCGCTACAACCGCGACTACCTGCGCCTGAACTCCTATCTGCTGCGCGAGGACCACAAGCGCGCCGACGAGATGTTCGATTTGCTGCTGGGACTCAACCTCCCCAAGATGCAGCGCGTCGACCTGGTGATTAAGGCCTTTAACTACTACGTTGGCCAGGAGGACCGCAAAAAATCCAAGGAGCTCCTGCACGAGATCAAGGGCTTTGAGGGCGGTCAGGCCGAGGCAGTCGCACACGAATGCCAGCTGATGTACGACACGATGATCCTCAAGCGCCACAACGACATTCCCGAGCTGGAGCGCATGCTCAAGGAGGCCGGTGACGACAAGGTCAAGAGCTGCCGCCTGGAATACCTGCTGGCCCTGCAGTACCAAAACAAGGGCGACGAAGCCAAGTTTGCCGAGTACTTGGAAAAGTCGGGCCGGCACTCGATGGCTGTCAACGCGTAACGGACGGCTTGTGCTAGACTTCTAGTCTCACGGGGGCGTGGCGGAATTGGCATACGCAGGAGACTTAAAATCTCTCGCCGCAAGGATTGTGGGTTCGAGTCCCACCGCCCCTACCACGTATTGTTTACGAGCCCGTGTCCCCCAGGGATGCGGGCTCGTTTCTTTTAGATGCCGGTGGGACTCGAACCCGCGAGGGGGCGAGCGTCAAGCGGACGCGCAGCGTCCGAAGCCGGTGCGGATTTGCGCAGCAAATACGCAGACGTCCCACCGCCCCGCGCTTCAGAAAGTCAGCTAATTTAGGACGAGCTAAAAAGACCGCTTCGGCCCCTTAGAAGTTGCGGTGGAATAGATCCTGTTTATACCGTTTACCAGCTTATTTAGGAACTATTTCACCGCAACTCAGAGGGAGACGGTTAAAGGGCACTCAGGCTGGGGGTCCAGCCGATTGTGGGGGTTTTGCCGTCGAGGGTCTCGTTGATGGTGGCGGCCATGCCGGCGAGTAGGCTGTTCTCGCTTACAGTGAGCGTCTTGTAGCCGCCGGCTCGCATGAGCTCGCGGATCACCACGGCACCAGCCAAGATCACGCCCGCGCGTTTGGGCTGTACACCCGGTAGCGCGGCGATGCCGTCCGCGTCCAACACAGACATGCGCTCGATAGCGGCCGAGACCTGCTCTAGCGACAGCTCGCGTAGGTGCACAAAGCTCGAATCGTACGGTTCCAGCTCGTGAACCAGCGCCACGAGCGTAGTCACCGTGCCGCCCACTGCGACCAAGCGTTCGGCGCGCTCAAAGTCGCTGGGCAGGCCTTCAAAATAGGCGGCGAACTGTTCACCCGCCCACGCGGCAGCGGCAGCAAGTTCGCCGTCCGCAGGCGGCAGTGCCGAGAAAAACCGCTCGGTCACACGGCGACAACCGATGTCCAGCGAACGCGTGCCCTCCAGCGCAAAGACCCCACGCTCCGGCGCATAGACGCCCGTCGCGAGCTCCGTGGATCCGCCGCCCGAATCGGCAACAATGATGCGCTCGCCGGCAAAGTCGTGCGCCACGCCAAAAAACGTCAGGCGCGCCTCGACCTCGCCCGGAATCACCTGCGGTTCGAGCCCCAGCTCACGCAGGCCGTCCAGCAGCAGCGCGGCATTGGACGCATCGCGCGCGGCACTCGTGCACGTGGTGCAGATGCACGCGGCCCCAAAGGCACGGGCCTCATCCACAAACATGCGGCATGCGGCAAGCACACGCTCGACCGCCGCCTCACAAAAGCGGCCCGTCGCGTCCACGCCCTCGCCCAGATCGGTAATCTCGGTATGCTTAGACGATTCCACGATCGCCCCGCCCTCGACCTGCGCCAGCACCAGTCGCGACGACACCGTTCCCAGATCGATCGCCGCCACCTTATATCGTTTGCAATCTGCCATTGCGGATTCCCCTCCGGGCGCTACTCGCCGTTGGACACGACCGTCTGGCCCTCGACACCGTTAAACCCAAACAGCATGTCGAGCGCCTGGATGTACCACGGCGCGTCCTTACCGACTTCTTCGATTTCCTTGGCAACTTCGCTGGCCTTCTTGGCGTTCGACGACTTCTTGCTCGAAGACGAATCCGAATCGTCGTCCAGGCCCTGCACTTCAATCCTCTTCTCGCCGGGCATCACCAGGCCCAAATCCTCGGATGCCGCGTCCTTGATACCCTCCTCCGAGAGCAGCTTGTCGACGCTTTTTTGCAGCTCATCATTGTATTGCTGACGAATCTCGACCTGCTTGGCCAAGATATCGCTCGAGCGCTTTGCCACGTACAGATCGCGCACGGGGAAATACAGGCTCACGAGCACCAGGGCAACGACAATGCCGATGAATAGCCCTCGCTGAGGACCGTGGGTAAAGTCGTAAATTGCCTTGACCATTGCGTTGTCGTTGGCGTAGTGCATAAAGTCCGAGCCGGAAAGACGGCTTGAGGGACGGCGCGGCTTGTCGGACGCCTGGGTCGAAGGGCGCGACGCATGCTTGGAACGCGATGGGCGCACCGGACTGTCCGAGGAACTATTTGGCTGAGCATTGGGATGCGAAGTCGCCGGCGAGCTATACCTGGAGCGATCAGCGCCAGCATAACCAGACCCGCCAAGCTGCACCGAATGCGCACGGCGAGGTGACGGCTCACGCGAACCGGCGGAATAGTACCTGTTGTCGTAAATCTGATCCATGTGCGCCTTGTGCGGTTGA
The DNA here is from genome assembly GCA_958448275.1 of uncultured Collinsella sp. Taxonomy (GTDB): domain Bacteria; phylum Actinomycetota; class Coriobacteriia; order Coriobacteriales; family Coriobacteriaceae; genus Collinsella. The sequence goes on along the minus strand of CAUDDF010000018.1, from coordinate 14,063 downwards.
GGTTTGTTTGCGCTAAGTCTTTTAGTTATAGCACGAGCGCGCGGAACGCCTTCGACGGCCCTTGCTCGACATAAAAAAGGCGCTGAGCCATATGGCCCAGCGCCCATAGTGTTTTGCGGCATCCAGCCAAGGCGGAGAGGAACCGAGTCAGCCCCCCCCTCGCCAAATTCGCCCGTTTAGCGAATGTTGTAGAACGCAGACTTGCCGGCGTAGCGCGCGCTGCCCTCGAGCTCGTCCTCGATGCGGATGAGCTGGTTGTACTTGGCAATACGGTCGCTGCGGCACGGGGCGCCCGACTTAATCTGGCCGGCGTTGACGCCCACGACCAGGTCGGCGATCGTGGAGTCCTCGGTCTCGCCAGAACGGTGGCTCACGATGCAAGCGTAGCCGGCCTCCTTGGCGGTCTCGATAGCCTCGAGCGACTCGGTGAGCGTACCGATCTGGTTGACCTTGACCAAGATCGCGTTGGCGGCACCCAGCTCGATGCCCTTCTTGAGGCGCTCGGTGTTGGTAACGAACAGGTCGTCGCCCACCAGCTGCACCTTGTTGCCAATGCGGCGGGTGAGCTCGACCCAGCCGTCCCAGTCCTCCTCGGCCATGCCGTCCTCGATGGAGATGATGGGATAGGTGTCGACGAGCTTCTCCCAGTAATCGACCATCTGGGCGCTCGTGTACTCCACGCCCTCGCCCTTGAGCTCGTACATGCCGGTCTCGGCGTTGTAGAACTCGGTGGACGCCGGGTCCATGGCGTACATGAAGTCGACGCCGGGCTTAAAGCCAGCCTTCTCGACGGCCTTGGTAATGTACTCAAACGGTTCGGCATTGGTCTTGAGGTTGGGCGCGAAGCCGCCCTCGTCGCCCACACCGCCGCCCAGGCCGGCCTCGTGCAGCACGCCCTTGAGGGTATGGTAGACCTCGGCGCACCAGCGCAGGCCCTCGGCAAAGCTCGGAGCACCCACGGGCATGATCATGAACTCCTGGAAGTCAACGTTGTTGTCGGCATGCACGCCGCCGTTGAGGATGTTCATCATGGGCGTGGGCAGCAGGTGAGCGTTGACGCCGCCCAGGTACTGGTACAGCGAAAGACCCGCCGACTCGGCAGCGGCGCGCGCGGTGGCCAGCGACACGCCCAGAATCGCGTTGGCGCCGAGCTTGGTCTTGTTGGGCGTACCGTCCGCAGCGATCAACGCGGCATCGACAGCGCGCTGGTCGAAGGCGTCGAGGCCCACGACGGCATCGGCACACTCGTTGTTGACGTGCTCGACGGCCTGCAAGACGCCCTTGCCCAGGTAGCGGCCCTTGTCGCCGTCGCGCAACTCGCACGCCTCAAAGGCGCCAGTCGAAGCGCCCGAAGGCACCATCGCGCGGCCGAAGCTGCCGTCCTCGAGCACGACCTCGACCTCGACGGTGGGATTGCCGCGGCTGTCGAGAACCTCACGACCGTAGACGTCCAAAATATCGCTCATGTTGTCTCCCTCTCACTTGGAAACGTAGTTGATGCAAGCGACTGGCCGACCGTGCACCATCGGTGCGCCTCCGTAAGTTAGCTATGTCGCACTTTTTGCATTATGCCCTAAGTTAGCCGAGGGATACAATTGTTTTTCGAAAAATTTAGCGGGAACGATGAGGCATGTCAGCCCGTCGTTCCCGCAGTCTTACTCCTCCGCCTTTGCGGCATCCCAGAGGTCGTTGAGGCCGTGGGTCGAAAGCTCAGCCAGATCTACATGAGCGTTGGCCGCCATCTGCTCCATCGCGGCCCAACGGCGGCGGAACTTTGCCGTGCTGGCACGAAGGGCACTCTCGGCGTCGATTCCCTCCTTGCGCGCAACGTTGACCAGGGCAAAGAGCAGGTCGCCAAACTCCATCTCGCGCTCGGGCGAGCCGGGAGCCTCGGCCTCAAACTCGGCACGCTCCTCGGCGACCTCGTCCCACACGTCCTGGACCGTCTCCCACTCAAAGCCCACGGCCGCTGCCTTGCGCGACACCTTCTGGGCCTGCATCAGCGCCGGCAGATGCGTGGGCACACCGTCGAGCAGGCCCTCGGGCGCAGCCTCGCCTGCCGCCACGGCTTTGTCCTTGGCGGCCTTCTCGGCAAGCTTGACCTCGTCCCAGATCTTGAGTACCTCGTCGGAGTTATCGGCATCCGCATCGCCAAACACGTGCGGGTGGCGGCGGATGAGCTTGGCGTCGATATCGCGTGCCACATCGGCCAGCGTAAACTCGCCGGCGTCCGCCGCAATCTGCGCATGCAGCACCACCTGCATGAGCACGTCGCCCAGCTCCTCGCGCAGATGCGCCACGTCGTCTGCCTCGATGCAATCGAGCGCCTCGTAGGCCTCCTCGATCATGTTCTTGCCGATGCTCTGATGCGTCTGCTCGCGATCCCACGGGCAGCCATCGGGCTGACGCAAACGCCAGATGGTCTGCACCAGATGCTGCAGCTCAGCCGACGCGTCGACCAGCGTGGACAGATCGCGCGAGCCCTCGGCATTTTGCTGAGCCATGTGCTGCGCCATGGTTATTCCTCCTCCAGGATCACGTGACGGAACGCACCGCCCTCGTAGATGCCGTAGCTGTGCGTACCGTCCTTGGGAATGCTCACGCTGCCGGGGTTGAAGAGCCACAGGCCCGGGTGCGCGGCGCTTTCCTCGTTAACCTTGATGTGCGTGTGGCCGTAGACGAGCGCTGAGCCCTCGGGCAGCGCGGGCGCATGGTCGACGCTGTTGTGCATGCCGGCGCCAAAGACGTGGCCGTGTGTCAGGAACAGCTCGCGGCCGGTCTCGTCGAACAGCGTGGCGTAGTCGGCCATGACGGGAAAATCAAGCACCATCTGGTCGACCTCGGCGTCACAGTTGCCGCGCACCGCGATGATGCGGTCGGCAAGGGCGTTGAGCAGCGGAATCACACGCTTGGGGGCGTAGTCGCGCGGCAGGTCGTTGCGCGGGCCGTGGTAGAGCAGGTCGCCCAGCAGCACGATGCGGTCGGGCTGCTCGGATTCGATGGCGGCGGCCAGGCGCTCGGTCCAATATGCCGAGCCGTGGATGTCGGAAGCGATGAAGTATTTCATGGTGGTCCTTTCGGGTGGGGTGGATATGACTGGGCGCGGGATGTCGCCGGCCGCGCTATTCAAATCGCAGTGCCGCGCTCTGGGCCGCCTGCATCACGCGTTGGAGCGGCACGTTGTGCTCGCGAGCGAGGCGGGAGCAGTCCTCGTACTCGGGCGCCGCACGCTCACTGCCGTCGGGCAGGGTGGCTACTTTGACGGCCACCTCGCCCCAAGGCGTCGCCACCTGCTCAAAACGACGCGGCAGACAGACGCGCTCCATAACCTGGCGGCGGATGCCGTTGGTCGTGGTTTCCAAAAAGATGATCATCTGCAGACGGTCAATGTCCTCGCGGGCGCAGATTACCTGCAGCTGCCAGCCGGGACGACCTTTTTTGCAGTAGAGAGGCAGCCAGTGCACTTCGCGGGCGCCCGCCTCGCGCAAGCGGTCGGCGGCATAGGCGAGTACCTCGGGCGACGCATCGTCGATGTCGCACTCCAGCTTGACGATGGTTTCGGGCGCATCGGTCTCGCGGGACAGCGGAGATGTACTTCCACGTTGCATACGGTCCGGATCCTTTCCGCACGGGCTCGTTTTATTCACCCAAACGCTAGCACATCGGACGTGGCACAGGCGTGACTTTCGTCCGTCGCCGGCCTCGCCCCTATCCAAACGTGTACGTCAGCCTCCAAACATGTCATTTTTTGTCGGTTTTGGAGGCTGATGTACATGTTTTGAGAGCAAGCGAGGCCGCACCGCGCACCGCGCAGCCTTTCCGATCGATTTCGGCACCCCGCGTGCACGACGCGCCGAGGCTGCGCCATTACAATGGAGCGGATTCGCCAAATGCAAAGGAGTCGCCATGCCCGCCTGCCCGCTGGTCGATTGCCACACCCATACTTCGTTTTCGGACGGCCATGCCTCGTTTGAGGACAACGTCCGCGCTGCTGCCGCCGCCGGCTGCCGCGCCATGGTCTCGACCGACCACCTCACCCTGCCCGCCAGCATGGACGCCAACTGCGAAGTGCAGGTTGTCGAGGGCGACTTGCCGGCGCATCGTCTGGCCTTTGAGGACGCCCGCAAACTCGCCGCGCAGATCGCGCCGGAGCTCACCTTTATCTACGGTTTTGAATGCGATTGGTACGAGGGCTGCGAACCCTTGGTTGAGCGCTGGTCCCAGGGCGCCGTGGTGCGCTTGGGCAGCGTGCACTGGATTGGCGACCCCGGCGATATCATGGCCGGCGCCGCGGGTACGGCGGGAACGGAAAACGTCGTTCGTCCCGATACGCCCGATTCGTGCTGCGGTTGGATCGACGATGACACCAACCTGCACGTTTGGGAAAACCTGGGCGTGCGCGGCGTGTGGGAGCGCTACGTCGACGACTGGTGTCGCGCCTGCGAAAGCTCGCTTAACTTCGACGCGATGGCCCATCCCGACCTGGTCATGCGCTTTTCGAAGGAGGGCTTTGCGCCCGATTTTGACCCGGCGCCGTTTTGGGAGCAGATGTCCGAATGCGCCCACAATACAGGTCGCCGCGTTGAGGTCTCGACCGCCGCACCGCGCAAGGGACTCGACGACTACTATCCCGCGACCGGGCTGTTGCGTTGCTTTGCCCATGCCGAGGTGCCGATTACTTTTGGCTCGGACGCACACCGCGCCTGCGACATCTGCTGGAACATCCGCGAGGCTCAGGCCCACGCCTACGACTGCGGCTACCGAACCTTCGACATCCCCCACCCCACCGGAGAATGGCAACCCACGCCCCTCGCCTAAGACCAGTCGTTGGGTAGTCATTGGGGACGTTCTTAAGCGACTAGTGGCGGCGAGCGTTGAGTTCGCCGGCCAGTTCGTCGAGGGTGATACCGTAGCGTTCGAGCGTTACGAGCAGATGGTAAATCAGGTCGCCGGCCTCGTAGCGGATGTGGTCGTGATCGTTATCCTTGCAGGCCATGATGACCTCGCTCGCCTCCTCGGCAAGCTTCTTGAGCAGCTCGTCCTCGACGTCGGTCAACAGACGAGCGGTGTAGCTCTCCTGTGGCGACGCATCGCGACGACCGTGAACCACCTCGGCCAGACCCGTCAGCGTCTCGCCGATATTTCCATCCTGAACATTTGCGGTGCGCACACCCATAGTTCAATCCTTTCTGGTTGGCCAAGCGCCTGGTCGAGCGCCCACCCTACGCGAGTTTCTTAAAGAAGCAGGTACGGTTGCCGGTATGGCAGGCCGGACCCGGCGAGTCGACCTTGACCAACAGCGTATCGCTATCGCAGTCGGCCCAGAGTTCCTTAACCTCCTGCATATTGCCGCTCGTCGCGCCCTTGTTCCAGAGCTCCTGGCGGCTGCGACTCCAAAACCACGTGGTCCCAGTCTTGAGCGTCAGCCCCACCGATTCCTCGTTCATCCAAGCAACCATAAGCACCTCACCGGTGTCATACTGCTGAACCACACAAGGAATCAGCCCGCGGGCGTCGTACGTAAGCTTTGAAGGATCGGTTATCTCTTCCATTTCTCTCCCCAAATTCAAACTTCGCAGGTCGGCGAGGGTTGTCCAGATGCCCGAGATTCCGAGCGACAAGCCCGACGACGCGTACTTAAGTACGCGAGGAGGGTTGGAGCCGGAAGGTCGGGTGCCTGGGCAAGCCGCAGCGCTAGAAGTCCAACCTGACAGGGATGCCTTGAGAGGCCATATACTCCTTCACTTGGCGAATGCTGAAGGTTCCAAAGTGAAAGACGCTGGCCGCCAGCACGGCGTCGGCTTCGCCCTCGATCACGCCCTCGGCAAAATGCTCGAGCGTGCCCACGCCGCCGCTCGCGATGACGGGAATCGGCACCGCGCGCGCCACGGCACGGGTGAGTGCCAGGTCGAAGCCAGCCTTGGTGCCGTCGCGATCCATACTGGTGAGCAAAATCTCACCGGCGCCGCGACGAGCCGCCTCCTCGGCCCACGCCACCGCATCGATACCCGTGGCGTTGCGACCGCCCGCCGTAAAAACCTCCCACTTATCGGCACCCGGCTCCCCGGGCAGCCCCACGCGCTTGGCATCGATCGCCACGACCACGGCCTGGCTGCCAAACGCCGCGGCAGCCTGGCTGATCAGCGACGGGTCACGCGCGGCGGCAGAGTTGAGCGACACCTTGTCGGCACCGGCGGCAACCATGGCGCGCATGCCCGCCAGGTCGCGAAAGCCGCCGCCCACGGTATAGGGAATGGCCAGCTCCTCGGCAGCATGCGCCGCCATCTCGATAGTCGTCGCACGGTTGTCGCTCGTCGCGGTAATGTCCAAAAATACGACCTCGTCCGCACCCTCGCAGTCGTAGGCACGCGCCAGCTCCACCGGATCGCCCGCATCGCGCAAGCTCACAAAGTTGACGCCCTTGACCACGCGGCCGTCCTTAACATCCAGACAGGGAATTACGCGTTTGGTAAGCATGGGCTACTCCTCTCCTCGGGCGGCGGCCAGCGCCTGGGCCATCGTAAAGTTGCCCTCGTAGAGCGCACGGCCGGTAATGGCGCCTTCAATCGCGTCCTCACCCACCGCAGCCAGCGCGCGGATGTCGTCGAGCGTCGAGATGCCGCCCGAAGCCACGACGGGAAAGCCCGCGACCTCGGCCACATGGCGATACGCCGCCACATCGATGCCCGTCTGCATGCCATCGCGCGCAATATCGGTATAGACCAGATGTTTAAAGCCCAGCTCGGAAAGCTGCGCCACGGCATCGTCGAGCGCCACGCCCGCGCCGTCACGCCAGCCGTTCACCTTGACCTGGCCGTCGCGCGCGGCAATATCTGCCACCAGCAGCTCGCCAAAGCCGCGAGCCGCCACCTCGGCAAATCCCGGCTCGGTCACGAGCACCGTACCGAGTGCGATGCGACGCGCGCCGTAGCCGGCCAGCTCGTCGATGCGTGCAAGCGAGCGAACGCCGCCGCCCACGTCCACGGACAGACCGTCGACGCCGCAGATGGCCTCGATCGCAGCCGAGTTGGCAGCGCACGCGTCCTCGTCCTCACCAAAGGCAGCGGACAGGTCAACGACGTGCACCCAGCTCGCGCCCTGCTCGGCAAACGAGCGGGCAACGGCCACGGGGTCGTCGGAATATACCTTGCAGCGGCTGCGGTCGCCGCGCTCCAGGCGCACGACCTTGCCGCCGATCAAATCGATTGCGGGAAACAGGATCATCGGCCGGCCCCCTCGACGATGCTCACGAAGTTCTTAAGGATGCGCTGACCCAGCGCGGAGGATTTCTCGGGATGGAACTGGCAGCCCCACACGTTGCCGTGGCGCACGATGCACGGGAAGCTCCGCGTATAGTGCGTGCGCGCCAGCACATCGGCGGCATCGGCGTCGTCTGCCACCGCGTAGCTATGGGTGAAGTACATGTTGGCGCCCTCGGCAAAACCGGCAAGCAGTGGATCGGCCGCACCGGCGGGCGTCATGTGCACCTGGTCCCACCCCACGTGCGGCACCTTCAGGCGGCTCGACTCCAGGCGCGTACACGAACCGCGCATAATGCCCAGGCCATCGACCCAGGGGCCACCGGCCCGCTCGCGGGTGTTGCCGTCGGCGACCACGCCCTCGTCCGCCAGCGCCCCCTCGTTGCCGCGCTCAAAAAATAATTGCAGGCCCAGGCAGATGCCGAGCAGCGGAGTTCCGGCGGCAACGGCGCCGAGCACCGCGTCCGCCTCGCCGCTCTCGCGCATAAAGGCGATCGCGTCGCAGAACGCACCCACGCCCGGGATGACCAAGCCGTCGGCGTTACGGATCTGCTCCGGATCGTCCGATGTGCAGGCGACGGCGCCGGCGCGCGCAAGCCCGCGCACAACGCTCGACAAGTTACCCTTGTGGTAGTCGACCACCACGATCTTCGGTTCGCCCACGCGACCCTCCCTCATCTCATTCAAAACCTGCCAAAAAGGGACAGGTTACAGTGAGCCCTTGGTGCTGGGGATGCCCTGCACGCGGGGATCGAGCTCGCAGGCGTGACGCATCGTGCGGCCCACGGCCTTAAAGGCGGCCTCGATAATGTGGTGCGAGTTGCCGCCCGCCAGCTCGCGCACGTGCAGCGTGAGCTTGGCATCGCGTGCAAAGGCATAGAAGAACTCGACGGCCAGCTCGGTATCAAAGCTGCCCACGCGCTCGGTCGGCACGGGCAGCTCACAATAGGCCTGCCCACGGCCCGAGATATCCACGGCGGCCATCACGAGCGTCTCGTCCATGGCGATCGCCGCGTCGGCAAAGCGCGTAATACCCGCCTTGTCGCCCAGCGCCTGGCAAAACGCCTCGCCCAGCACGATGCCCGTGTCCTCGACGGTGTGGTGCGCGTCGACCTCGACGTCGCCCACCGCGCGCACCGTCAGATCGAACAGACCATGGCGGCCAAAGGCGTTGAGCATGTGGTCGAAAAACGGCACGCCGGTCGAGATATCGCACACGCCAGATCCGTCCAGGTCGAGCTTTACGACAATGTCGGTCTCGCCCGTCTTGCGGGTTACCTCGGCATAGCGGTCCATCTACATCTCCTCCTTCACCAGCGCGGCAAACGCAGCCAGCACCTCATCGTTTTCCCGCGGCGTGCCCACGGTAATGCGCAAGCAGTCCGCGAGCCCCGGCGCGTAGCTAAAGTCGCGCACCAAAATCGAGTACTCGTCGCGCAGGCGCTCGCGCACGCGTGTGGCATGCGGCGTACGCACGAGCACAAAGTTCGCCGCGCTCGGCCATGCCTCCACGGGCATGCCCTCGGCAGCCATCGCGCGCAGAGCGGCCTGTTCGCGTTCGCGCTCGGATGCGACCTGCGCCACCACGGGCGTGTAGGCATCACGGGCACGCACGCAGGCAAGTGCTGCCGCCTGGCTCAGTACGTTGACCGAATAGATCTGGCGAATCGCCGCGAACACGTCGATGACTTCGGGCGCCGCAATCACATAGCCCAGACGCGTGCCGGCAGCGCCAAACGCCTTGGACAACGTATGCAGAATCACCAGGTTGGGATGCTCGGCGATAAGCCCCTGCGCCGTGGTGGCCGCGCCAAACAAATCGTCGGCAAACTCAACGTAGGCCTCGTCGACCATTACCATGCCGGGGCACGCATCGCACAGCGCCGCGACAAAGTCGAGCGGTGCCACATCACCCGTGGGGTTATTGGGCGAGGTCACGATTGCCAGGTTGCACTCGGACGCCGCCGCAAGCACAGCTGCCTGGTCGAGCTCAAAGGTCGCGGGGTCGCGCCACACGTCGCGCACCTCGGTCTGGCAGAGCGACGCAAAGAACGCGTACTCGCTAAAGCACGGCGGGCAGTTGAGCAGGGTCCGTCCCGCGCCGCCAAACGCCAACAGGTAGTTATAGAGCAGCTCGTCGCCGCCGTTGCCCACGCAGACATTCTCGCGCGTCACACCATGCCAAGCGGCAAGCTCGTCGCGCAGATCGTTGGACATGGGATCGGGATAGCGGTTGAGCGGTGTAGCGGCCAGGGCGGCGTCGACCGCCTCGCGCACGCCAGCCGGCACGGGATAGGTGTTCTCGTTGGCCGAAAGGTTGATGCGCGTGGGCGTAAAGTTGGGATCGTAGGGCTCAATGCCGGCCAAGTAGGGCTGGACGAGCTCCTTCATGCGCGGCGTGAGTTCGGACATATTAGGCCTCCTTGCCAGTCGCGCCGGCGCCATCAGCGCTTGCAGCCGCCAGGTCCACGCCCTCGGCAACCGTCGCCACGGCGTCGCCCGGCCAGGCAACCTTGGTCAGGTCGGCCGCGGCGAGCGACTCGGCGCTCACGGCATCCTCGCCCTGCTCCAACACGCGGCGGCGCAGCGCGGCGGAAAGCGCGTGTGCCCACAGACCCTCGGCCTCGGCGAGGCGCTGCGTGGCAGGAGCATCGGAGAGCAGGCCCTCGGGTGTATAGCAAATGACACTCGAGCGCTTGACGAACTCCTCCACCGAAAGCGGGTTGGAGAACATGGCCGTGCCGCCGGTCGGTAGCGTGTGATTGGGGCCGGCAACGTAATCGCCGAGCGGCTCCGAGCTCCAAGCGCCCACAAAGATAGCGCCGGCGTTGCGAATGCCGCCGAGCAGGCCCATCGCGTCCTTGCAGTGCAGCTCAAGGTGCTCAGGCGCCACCGTGTTCACGGCCTCGACGGCGGCGGCCATGTCGGCGGCCACCACGATGGTGCCCTCATTGTCGAGCGAAGCGCGCGTAATCTCGGCACGCGGGGACTGCGCCACCAGGATGTCGATACCCGCCTCGACCTCACACGCAAACTGCTCGTCGCAGGTCACCAGATAGCAGGCCGCCAGCGGATCGTGCTCGGCCTGGGCCATCAGGTCGGCCGCGACCACCATGGGCTTGGCCGTGGCGTCGGCCAGCACGCAGACCTCGGAGGGACCAGCAACCATATCGATACCCACGTCACCCGAGACAATCTGCTTGGCAGCGGCGACAAAGGCGTTACCCGGGCCGGTAATCTTGTCGACACGCGGAATGGTCTCGGTACCGTACGCCAGCGCGGCCACGGCCTGGGCGCCACCCACCATATAGATCTCGTCCACGCCGCCGAGCTTGGCAGCCGCGAGCGTATAGGGGCTGATTAGGCCATCTTTTTGCGGCGGGGTCACCATGACCACGCGCTTAACGCCAGCCACCTTGGCAGGGATGGCGTTCATAAGCACCGTGGAGGGATACTGCGCACGACCGCCTGGCACGTAAATGCCGGCAGCGGCAAGCGGGGTCACCTTAACGCCGAGCATCGTGCCGTCCGGGCGCGTGGTAAACCAGCTCTGCTCGACCTCACGCTGGTGGAACTCGCGGATCTGGCGTGCGGCCTTTTCGAGAGCCGCGACAAAGGCAGGATCGAGGCCTTCGAGTGCAGCATCAATCTGCTCCTGCGGCAGGCGAAAACTCTGCAGCTCAACGCCGTCAAAACGCTGGCAGTAATCGCGCACCGCGGCATCGCCGTTGGCGCGTACGTTGGCCACGATATCGCGGGCGGCGTCGACGATGTTTTGTGGCAACACGCCCTTGCGGTTGAGCTGGTTGGTAACGAGGCGCTCACCGGGAGCAAGCTTGATCGTCTTCATATCGGTATCCCCTATCGGTCGAGATTATGTTCGAAAAACGAGAGGTCGGGCGGCGGCGCCAACGGCCCGCAGCCCGTACGTTGGGGCGCCCGTGCGTGCTCGCGCTATTGTGCCGAGCCCGCGACGGGCTCAAAATGCTTGTCCTTCACGGCCGCGGTCAGGCGATCTGCCAGATTGCGTACGCGCGGATCCAGGCGAGCGGCGCCCGGATTGACAAAGAAACGGGCCGTGCAGTCCATGATGCGGCCGGTGATGACCAGGTCGTTATCGCGCAGCGTGGCGCCCGTGGCGGTGATATCCACGATACGGTCGGTCATACCGACAATGGGGCCCAGCTCGATGTTACCGTGCAGCGAAACGATGTCGACATTCACACCGCGTTCGGCATACCAAGCGCTCGCGATGCGCGGGTACTTGGTGGCCACGCGAAGAGAACCGCGACGGGCATAGTTGCGCTCGGCCTGGCCAGCGCGCCACGCGGGCTCCGCCTCGATAAACGTGCACAGGCCGTAGCCCAGGTCGACCAGCTGCAGCAGGTTGAGGTCGGCCTCGATGAGCGAGTCCCAGCCGCAGATGCCGCAGTCGGCGCCGCCACAGCCCACAAAAGCGGGTGCGTCGCTGGGACGCACGATGACAAACTCGATATCGCCGACCGTGCCCTCACCAGCGTGTGTGTCGCGGCCGCGCACGATGAGGTGACGGCCGGGGTCGCGCAGCTCAGAGACATCCAAGCCCGCGGCCTCGAGCACGTCGAGCGTGTCGGCCTTGAGCGAGCCCTTGGGCACGGCGATGCGCAGTGGACCCTCGGCGCCGCGGCCCACGGCATGGTCACCATCGGAAGCAGCGTCCTCGGCCGAGGTATGCGCGGCCTCCAGACGCTCGAGCGAAAAGGCAAAGCCCGCCGCCGGCACCTCGATGCCGTCGCCAAATGCGCCAGTAAAGATGGAGTCGTAGCGTCCGCCTGAACCGACCGGATCGGGCAGGCCACCGGCATAGGCCTTAAAGACCAGGCCCGTGTAGTAATCAAACGAGTTCATGATGGAGAAGTCGAAGGACAGCACCCGGGCGTCCTCGGGAGCCAGGCCATCGACCAGGGCACGCAGCTCGCGCGTGAGCGGCGCAACAATGCCCGCCGCCGCCAGCAGCGCGTCGACGCGGTCGAGCACCTCGGCACCACCGTGCAGGCGCGGCAGCTCGCTAATGGCGACCTTAACGGCCTCGGACTCTGCGCTTTCCGCCACGCGGGCATCGAGGCCCACGAAGTCGTTGGCGTGCACGCAGCGCAGCGCCTCGGCAGCCAGCTCGCGATCTTCGCACGCCGCAAGCAGTTCCTTAAACGGACGCACACTGCCCGCGATAATGCGCGCACCGGGAAGTGCCAGCTTGCGCACGGCCTCGGCGACCAGTGAGACAATCTCGACATCGCCCGCGGTGTCGCCCGCGCCGATGAGCTCAAAACCTAGTTGCGTAAACTGACGCGAGCCGCCGGCATTGTGCTGACACTCGCGAACCACCGGCGCCTCATAGCGCAGGCGCAGCGGCAGATCGGCCGCACGCATGCGAGTCGAAACCAGGCGAACAATCGGCAGCGTGTTGTCGGGACGGACCACCAGCAGGCGACCGTCGTCATCAAAGAGCTTAAACGGCGTGTCCGCAATGCGGCCGCCCTCCTCGAGCGAGCCCTTGTCCTCGAGCAGCGGCGTCTCGACCGGAAGGTAATGATGCTCCCTAAAGCAGCCCTTCACCGTACATGCAATCTCCTCGCGCGCCTGAGCCTCCTCGGGCAATATGTCCCAGAATCCCCACGGTGTGGCCGTCATCTGGTGAGCCTCCTCATGCTGTGTTTCATATAGAACAGAAGACCGGCATAGCTCCGCCGGTCTTCTGGGTACTTTAGCATACTAGAGTGCTTGCGGGGAAAATCCGTCGCAGCCGCTCACACCGTATTCATTTGGAAACATGGGGCAGGTTGCCGCAACCCAACCCCACCTAGGCGCCAATCGCACGACGATACTCTGCCATTACCTGTGCATCGGCAGCTGCGGGGTCAGCAAAATAGTGCCAGTCATAGGTCTCGGCCGAAACAACTCCGCGATAGCCGCGCGCCACCAGCCTATCCAGGTCGGCGCGCATATCGCGGTCGCCGTCACCCCAGGCAAGATGCGTCGTGCCGTCTGCCGCAACATCGACAAAATGCACGTGGGCGACATCATCGCCAAGCAGATCGAAATAATCGTCGATGGTATCCCCCGCCACCGCCATAGCGCCCAAATCCAGACACGCCTTAAGTGCCGGATGATCAACTGCCTCGATCATGCGCTTCGTATCGGCCGCCGAGTTCACGATCATCGACTCAACCGGCTGTAGGGCCTCGAGCACCAGTCGAACGCCGCACTCTCCCGCATGCTCGGCAATCGCACGCAGCATCGAGGCGCTGCGACCCCACGCGTCCTCGATCGGCTCGTTCAAAAATGCCCAGCCGCTCGAGACCATGACCTGCTCGGCTCCAAGTTCCGCCGCGATATCCACAACGTTCTTAAAGTACGCGAGCGTGCGAGCACGCGCCTCATTCCCGCGCGCCGCGATATTCCACGGCTTGGGGTTGTTCTGTTCGGGACAAAGCCCCACAATCCGAACGCCATACCGCTGCGACAGCTCCCGCACCTGCTCGAGCGAATCGTATCCATGGCAATCGACATACAGATGCATCGCCCCGGTCCAAAGCTCGCAACACGTGTAGCCCGAGGCCGCTGCCGAAGAAAAGAATTCCTCAAGGTCAAAATAACGATGGCTGATATTCATGACGGCAAGCAGGGGGTAGCTCATAATTACTCTCCAACCTAAACGAGGCCCCGTTCCATATAGGAGCGGGGCCCAATTACATAAACGTTATTTGCTCTTAGTAGTCGAACTGGTGATAGTAGCGACGATACTTGAGGTTGTGCTTGGTGACC
>CAUDDF010000017.1:0-37633 GCA_958448275.1 uncultured Collinsella sp. | reverse complement strand
AGATGGCCGCGCAGGTGGGGGAGACGGGCCTTTTGCTCGGCGTCGATCAGGACGACATGGCCCTCGAGGCCGCTGGCGCCCGTCTGGACCGCGAGGTTCCCGGCGTTCCGCACCGGCTGCTGAAGGGCAACTTCGGCGACTTGGACGAGCTGCTTTGCTCGGCCGAGGTGCCCGGGGTCGATGGCTTCCTGTTCGATTTGGGCGTTTCGTCGCCGCAACTCGATATCCCTGGCAGGGGCTTTTCGTATAACGAGGACGCCCCATTGGACATGCGGATGGATCCGGGTAATAACACCTTAAACGCAGCTGAGGTCATCAACACCTATAACGAACACGACCTCGCCCGGATTCTACGCGTCTACGGCGAAGAGAAGTTCGCCTCGCAGATCGCGCGCGAGATCGTGCGCCGCCGCGAGCAAGAACCGATCGAAACCACCGGCCAATTTGTCGAGATCATCAAGGCGGGTATCCCGGCTGCCGCTCGTCGGCATGGTGGACACCCGGCCAAGAAAAGTTTCCAGGCCATTCGCATCGAGGTCAATCACGAGCTCGATGTGCTCGAACGAGGGCTTGATGCCGCCACCAGGTGGCTCAACCCGGGCGGACGTATCTGCGTCATCTCGTATCACTCGCTCGAGGACCGTATCGTAAAGAACCACTTTAAGGAGATGAGCCAGGGGTGCACGTGTCCGCCGGAGATTCCGGTGTGCGTGTGCGGCAACGTGCCGATACTCAAGGTCATCACCCGCAAACCCCTGGTTGCCCAGCCTGATGAGGTTGAGCGCAACCCTCGGGCGAGATCAGCCAAAATCCGCGTGGCGCAGCGTCTGTAGGCGCGACCGCGCGATATTGGACCTCCCGCTCGCACCATAAACGAAGCTTAAACACACTACCAACGTACTCGGGATGGGAGGCGGCATATCATGGGCTACAACACTTCAAGCGCAGCACTCGCCTATGATATGAACGCCATGCCCGCCTATCGTGAGACGCCGCAGGCCCCCGTTGCTCCCCGTGAGCAGCGCACGCCGCGCTTTGATGTCTACACGGGCGCGGGCCGTCAGGCAAACCAGGCGGTAAGCCCGGTTTTCATGAGCGTTCTTAAAACGTTTTGCATCATTGCGGCTATCTTCATGACGATCGGCGTCGCCCGCGTGGCGCTCGCTGGCGTCACGGCCCAGGTGCTCAACAGCAACGCCGAGCTTACCAACACGCTCGAAAAGGCGACCGATGAGAGCTCCGACCTGGAGGTCATGCATTCGGTCTATGGCGCCGACACGCGCATTCGCGACCTTGCGGGCGCTTATGGCATGGTGGAGCCCAGCGAGAGCGTGACACTTGACTTTTCGCAGGATGCAGCCGCGGGCGCCAACGCGACCGCGACCGCTCAGTAGCAAGACGGTAGCTGAGTATGACAAATGACTATCGCCGCGGTTCTGGACGTCCCTCGTCGCGGGGACGTTCTGGTTATCAAGGAACGGGTCGGCAATCTTACAACGCCGGGCAGTCCCGTGGCAACGACCCGGCGTCGCGACTTCGCGGCTCGGGCGGCCCTCAAGTGCATAACACCAGGTCGCGCAAGAGTTCGTCGACCGAATGGCTCACAGGCGCGCCTCTTCCTCGCCGCAAAGCCGTCATGAGCCTCATCGGGCTTGGCTTGGGCTTGGGCGTCTTTCGCCTTGCCGACTATCAAATTGTCGAAGCCGATAAACTGCGCGAGCGTGCCGATGCGCGCCGCCTGCTTGCGCAGACCCTCTATGCCAAACGCGGCACCATCTACGACCGCAACGGTAACGTGCTGGCGTCGTCGGTCGAATGTCGCAACATCGCCGTGAACCCGCAGCTTGTCGAGGATGTTGACAAGACGGTGTCGGCGCTGGTCAAGGCAACTGGAATCGATAAAAAGACCTGTCGCAAGCTCGTTGAGTCCGATGGAACCTGGGTGTATATCAAGCGCCAGGTGGACGAAGACGATGCTGCGGCGCTGGAGAAGAAGAACCTGCCCGGCGTGCTTTTTGAGCAGGCCATGAAGCGCGTATATCCATATGGCAATCTGGCATCGCAGGTGCTGGGTGTAGTGAATGTAGACAACGACGGCTTGACGGGCCTCGAAAAGCAGTACAACAAGCTTCTGACCGGCACGAACGGTTCTCTCGTACGCGAGCGTGCGAGGGACGGCAGCTATATCGCGGGCGGTGCCTATAAAAAGGTGGCTGCGGTCGACGGCGTTGATATCGTGACGACGCTCGACGTCAATATCCAGCGTGCGGCCGAGGATGCCCTGGCAGAGGCAGTTGAGAAGACTAAGGCCAAGAACGGCTCGGCGCTGGTCACCGATCCTACGACAGGCGAGATCTTGGCAGCCTGCTCGTATCCGACCTACGACCAGACCGATCTGGAAAACGCCAAGACCGAGGATATGAACCTGCGCCTGGTCACCGACGCCTACGAGCCCGGCTCGGTCTTTAAGACACTCGTGGCGGGCGCCGGCTTCGACTTGGGCGTCGTGCGATCGAGTACGTCGTTTGAGGTGCCGGCGAGCATCAAGGTGGGCGACGATACCGTCACCGATGCCGACAAGCGCGACTACGCCATGACCATGGATGTGCGCGAGATGATGCGCCGTTCGTCCAACGTGGGCTTTGTCCTGGTGGGGCGCAAGATCGGTGCCGACGACTTTGCCGCCTATGTGGACAAGTGGGGCATCGGTCACAGCTCTGGTGTAGATTTTCCGGGCGAGAGCCTGGGTATCGTCAAGGAGCGTGACCAGTATGACGGCGCCACGCTGGGCTCGATGAGCTTTGGACAGGCACTGTCCGTCTCGCCGATTGAGATCGCACGTGCCGTGGGCGGCATCGCCAACGGCGGCGTGATGATGACCCCGCACTTCTATAAGTCCAGCAAAGGCGACGAGAAGGACTGGGGCGAAGGTGAGCGCGCGATTTCGTTGGACGCCGCATCCCAGGTGACATCGTGCATGCAGACGGTCGTGTCCGAGGGAACGGGCGTTGGCGGCGCGGTTGATGGCTATGACGTGGCGGGTAAGACCGGTACGGCCGAACGAGCCGACGAGAACGGCGGCTACCTCAAGGAGAACTACATGTCGTCCTTTATGGGCTTTGCACCGGCACAATCGCCTAAGGTGCTGTGCTATATCACGCTCGACGGAACGCCGAGCGGCTCAGATGCCGCTGCGGTGCCGTTCCAGTCCATTATGGCCAACGCACTCGACGTGCTGGGCATTCCGCACACGAGGTAGGGGGTTACAATCTTTGGGGCGTGGTTTGTTGTCCCATATGAGGGGTGTTCACATGCCCTGCACCACGCATGCGCGGCGCTGGGATACAATACGCCGATAGCATTATTAGGTTTACAGGGGAGCTGCAATGATAGAGATCGCCGTCAACAACCTCGCGGCCGCAACAGGGGCCCGAACCGTGACGGGAGAAGCCGATCGGGTATGCCGCGGGTGCGTTATCGACTCGCGCCAGGTCGAGGAAGGGACGATTTTCGTCGCCTTTCCCGGTGAAAATGTCGACGGCAATGATTTTGCTTCCCGTGCCGTCCAGTCGGGTGCCGGCGCCGTCGTGATGACGCGTGAGCCCGAGGCCGAGCTGGTCTCGCTGGCGCAGGACAAGGGATGCGCCATCATGCTGACCGATGATCCCGAGGAGTTTCTGCTGCGTTTGGCGCACACGTATCGCCTGGAGCTTGGCTGCCTGGTCGTTGGCATTACCGGTTCCATCGGCAAGACGACGACCAAGGACGTGCTCGCCGCTGTGCTCGCTAAGCGCTATCGTGTCTGGGCCACCAAGGGCAATTTCAATAACCTGATCGGTATGCCACTCACGGTGCTTTCCGCTCCGGCCGATACCGAGGTCCTGGTGCTCGAGATGGGCATGAACCATTTCCACGAGATCGAGCGCCTGTCCCAGTCCGCCAATCCCAACCTTGCCATCGTGAGCAAGATCGGCACCTCTCATATCGGCATTTTGGGTAGCCGCGAGAACATCGCCCGCGCTAAGGCCGAGATTGTCCAGGGTATGTGCGCCGCCGGCGACTATTTGCCGCTGCTGGTTTTGGGCGGCGAGGACGACTTTACGCCGTTCATTCGCGATACGTTCGCCCAGCCTGCTGGTATCGACGTGATGCTGGCCGGCGTTTCGGACGATGATGAGGTCCGTGCCCGCGACATTCGTGTTGATGACGAGGGCTGTCCGGTCTTTACGCTCGATTTTGGCCGGGGTGAGACGATCGATACCATGCTTGCCATCCCCGGCGTGCAGTCCGTTCCTAATGCCGTTAAGGCCGCCGCGGTTGCCTATCGCCTGGGCGTGACGCCCGAGCAGATCGATGCTGCCTTTAGAGGCCTCACGATCACCGGTCACCGCCAGGAGATCAAGCGCGCCAAGAGCGGTGCCCGCGTCATTGACGATTCCTACAACGCCAGCGCCGAATCCATGGCTGCTGGTCTCGATCTGCTGTGCTCGCTTTCGTGCACGGGGTCTCGCATGGCGATCTTGGGCGAGATGGGCGAGATGGGCGATGAGGCTCCTCGCATGCATGAGCTCGTGGGCGCCTATGCCGCCGCCAAGAAGCTCGACATGCTGGCGTGCGTGGGTGGTGAGCTGGCCCAGCTTATGGCCGATGCCGCGCGCATGATGGGCATGGACGAGGACCGCATCCAGGTGTTCTCTGATTATCAGCAGGTGCTCGACCGCATGGGCGGCGCGCTTGAAAAACATGATGTTGTACTGGTCAAGGGTTCCCGCTTTGTTGAGCTCGACCGCTTTGTGGAAGGTGTGTGCTAGCCCATGTTCGGCAATCCCTCATATCCAACGTATCAGGCTTTTTTGGGGCTTGGCATCGCCGCCGCCATTGCGCTGCTGCTCATGCCGTGGTGGATCAAGCTGCTCAAGGTCGAGGGTATCGGCCAGCAGGTTCGTGCCGACGGTCCCAAGCGTCATTTGGTTAAGCAGGGAACGCCCACCATGGGTGGCGTTGTCATCCTCGTCGCGATCTCGCTGACCTGCCTGCTGATGGGCAAGCTCACCACCGAGCTCGTGCTCGTGCTGCTCGCCACGCTGGCGACCGGCGTGCTGGGCCTGATCGACGACCTGACCTCCGTTACGCATGGGCGCTCGCTCGGTCTGACGCCTCATGCCAAGATGATCGGCCTAACCATTATCTGTGTCACCTTTACGGTACTTGCCGTTAACTGGTGCGGCGTCGCCCCCGAGATTCGTTTTCCCGGCGGCCTGACGATTGACCTCGGTGTTCTTTCGACCACCATCTGCGGCCTTTCGTTCCCGTGGCTCTACATTGTCTTTTGCTGGCTGATGATCGCCGGTCTTTCTAATGCCGTGAACCTGACCGATGGCCTTGACGGTCTTGCTGGCGGCACCTCCATGATTGCCATGCTCGCCATGGCTGCGATGGCGTTTTTGCACGGAGACGTGAACCTGTCCATCTTCTGCACCGCGTGTGCCGGTGCCTGCTTGGGTTTTCTGTGGTTCAACTGCTATCCGGCGAGCATCTTTATGGGCGATACCGGCTCGCTTGCCCTGGGCGCCGCGTTTGCCTGCACGTCCATCATGACCAACACCGAGGTCGTCTCCCTCATCATCGGCGGCCTGTTTATCGTTGAGACCCTGTCGGTCATGATTCAGGTTGTCTACTTCCACTTTACGCACAAGCGCGTCTTCCTTATGGCGCCCATCCATCATCATTTCGAAAAGAAGGGCTGGGCCGAGACCAAGGTCGTCATCCGTTTTTGGATTATCGCTGCGGCCTTTGGTGCCGTTGGCCTTGCTCTGTTCTTCCAGTTGGGATAGTGGTCTTTCATGTCTCTTGCTGATGTCTTTAGCCTGCTCGTTTTGGGTCAGGGCAAATCCGGTCTCGATGTCGCCCGCTGGGCGCTGGCACATCCCGAGCGCGTAAGTGCCGCTACCGTGTATGGCGGTGGCACCTCTGAGCCCAATGACGCCACGCGTGCGCTCGAGGCTGCTGGTGCGTCGTTTGTCTATGGGACCGAACAGGTCGAGGGCGCCTATGACGTATGCGTGACGTGCCCGGGCATCTCGGAGTTCTCGGGCTTCTTTAAGGCCGGGCGCGAGCATGCCGCCCAGATTATGGGTGAGCCCGAGTTTGCCTATCGCCTGTCGCCCGATAACTGGATTGCCATCACGGGCACCAACGGCAAGACGACCACTACGTCGCTGACTGATTATCTGCTCAAGGCTGCCGGCGAGGCCAGCGTTGCTGTCGGCAACATCGGCGAGCCGCCGGTCAACGAGATCGACGGACGAGCCCACAACGAGTGGTTTGTGGCTGAGCTCTCGAGCTATCAGATTGCTACGACCACCGAGCTCCACCCTCGAGTGGCGGTGCTGCTCAACATCACTCCCGACCACTTGGGCTGGCATAAGAGCCATAAGAACTATGCGCTTGCCAAGGTCAAACTGTTCGACAATATGGTCGATGACGATCTGGCGGTTGTTGACGTCGAAGACGCCGGCATTCACGAGTTCGATGAGTACATCTACACGCCGGGTCGTCGCATCTGCAAGGTTGCCTTTGACGAGCCTGAGGGCGAGGATGCCGCCTTTGTGCGCGATGGCAAGATGATCGTGCGTCTGAAGGGTGTCGAGACCCCGCTCATCGCTACATCCGAGCTCAAGATCTCGGGCCATCACAATGTTATCAATGCCCTGTGCGCTGCCACGGCTGCCTTGGCGGTCGGTGCCGATGTCGATGGTGTCTGCCTCGGTCTTGCCTCGTTCCAGCCGCTCGAGCACCGCGTGGAGCCGTGTGGCGAGATTGACGGCGTGCGCTACGTCAACGATTCCAAGGCGACCAACACCGATGCGGTCGAGAAGGCACTGACGGCATTTCCCGATGACGACGTGATCTTGCTGCTCGGCGGCCACGATAAGGGCACGCCGCTCACGGACTTCGCGCGTGTCGTTATGGACAACGTGCGCTCGGTCGTCTGCTTTGGCGATGCGCGCGAGCGCTTCACCGCCGCTATGGACGAGGCCGATGTCGATGGCGATGTGGATATCGCCCAGGCGGATGACCTGCGCGACGCCGTGGACGTCGCCCGTTCGCTGTCAAGCCGTGGTGACGTGATCTTACTTTCTCCTGCCTGCTCTTCGTTCGATGAGTTCTCGGGCTATGAGGAGCGCGGCCGCGTGTTTAAGGACTACGTGGCCCAGCTTGCCGCTGCGGCGAAATCACAAATGGAATAGGGGTTGCGGTGAGAGAGGAGAGCCCCCGACAAGGTATGAGGAGGCCCGACTCGGACCGTGCTTCCTCGCGGCGCAGCACACCGCGTTCCAGCCGCGGCGGGCAGTCGTTTAGCGAACGCTATATTGCCGGCGTTCCCGCCCGTATCATGCGCCCCCGTTTGATATTCATGGCCTGCCTGTTTACCTTGGTGTGCTTTGGCCTGCTGATGGTGTACTCGGCGTCTTCGGTCGAGGCGTTGCACGAGAATGGCTCGGCGACGTTTTTTCTGGGTCGACAGGCCGCGTTTGCCGTGGTCGGTGTTCTAGCGCTGATTGCCATCGTGCGCGTTTTGCCGGACAGCTGGTTTGGGGAGGATGTGCTCAGGATCTTTCTTATCGGCATGATAGGGCTACTGCTTCTGGTGTTCTTGGTGGGCAGCGGCAGCCGTGGCGCCACGCGTTGGCTCAACATCGCCGGTATTCAGTTCCAGCCTTCCGAGTTTTTAAAGCCATTTGCCATTGCGTATTCGGCCATCATGCTTGATCGCTTCTTTTCGCCCGGTGGCAACATCAACGAATTCCTTCGCAAGATGGGCATCTACCTGGGCATTTCGCTCTTTCTGATCTTTATCCAGCCCGATTTCGGTACTGTCCTGATCATCCTGTTGACCCTCATGTGCATGGCGTTGTTTGCGGGTCTCGACCCCAGATTTATCATCGGCGTGCTAATCTTCGGCATTCTCGTGATCGTGATTGCGCTTGTCGCAGAGCCGTACCGTATGGTGCGCATTCAGGTTGCCTTGAACCCTTGGGCCGACGAGTATGGTGACGGCTATCAGGCCACGCTTGCCATCATGGCCTTTGCCTCGGGCGGTCTGTTCGGCCGTGGCATCGGCAACTCAACCATGAAGTACTCGTATCTTCCCGAGGCGCACAATGACTACATCCTGGCCATCATTGGCGAGGAAGTCGGTTTTGTCGGAACCGTGCTGTTCTTCTTGGTGTTTGCGATGCTGATCTACTCGGCGTTTCGCATTGCCGAGCAGGCGACCGATCGTCGGGGTGCGCTCATGGCGTCTGGCTCCGCGGTCATTCTCGCGGTGCAGTTTTTGATTAACGCGCTAGGCATCCTCAACGTGTTTCCCATGACGGGCAAACCGTTGCCGTTTATTAGCTACGGCGGTTCGTCGATTATCGTGTCGCTCATGCTTGCCGGGTTGATTCTGCGCGTTTCGTACGAGAGCGCCCGCCGCGATGAGTACGACCGCCGCCGCGAGAGCTTTGCCGTTATGGACGAGAGTACCGCCGGCGTGGCCCATGTGCGCGGTGAACGACCTTCGCGTAGCGGCTTTACCGTTCTGGATGGTTCTGCATCCGAGCCGGCAGCTCGTCCACGCCCGCGAACGGCTCCGCAAGGTCGTCCGCAGCGCCCCAGCCCTCGCAACGCTGGCGGCGGATATAATCGAATCGATTTGAACTCGGACCCGTCGGCGCGTCTGCGCACCGACGACCAGGGGCCGCGTGTACGAAGGGACTACCATGACCGATAAAATGACCGTTGCTATTGCAGCCGGCGGCACGGCAGGACACATCAACCCCGCGCTCGCCTTGGCCGAAGAGCTGCGTGACCGTGGCCACCATGTTGTGTTCGTGGGCCAGTCGCGCAAGCTCGAGGGTCGTCTGGTCCCCGAGGCTGGGTTTGATTTTGTGCCCATTACGGTCACGGGCTTCAACCGCTCCCGTCCTTGGACGGCACTGACCTCGCTGTGGCGTGTCAACAAGGCCAAGCGTGCGCTCGCCAGTCATTTCTCGAAGGTCGGCAAGCCCGATGCCGCCATCGGTTTTGGTGCCTATGTCGAGGTTCCGCTGCTGGGGTGGTGCAAGGGCGCAGGCGTTCCGTATCTGCTACATGAGCAGAACTCTGTTCCGGGCCTGGCCAACAAGATGATGAGCTCCCACGCCGCCCGCGTGTGCATCTCGGTGCCGGCAGCGCGCTCGGTCTTTGAGCGCGAAGGTGACCCTGACCACGTGCTCATGACCGGCAACCCCGTACGTCGCTCGGTGATCGAGGGCAATCGCGCTCGCGGCCGCAAGGCACTTGGTGTTCCCGAGGACGCTACGCTGCTGCTCGTCTTTGGCGGTTCACTTGGCGCCCAGCACCTCAACGAGCGCGTGGTTTCGCTCAAAAACGAGCTGCTTTCGCGCAAGAACCTCTATGTGTTGCATTCGACGGGTGCCGACGGCTTTGAGGAGACCGAGCGCGCTTTGGCGCTGACGCCCGAGGAGGCGAAGCGTTACCGCGTCCAGCCTTACATCGACAACATGGGCGATATGCTGGCTGCTGCCGATTTGGTGCTCTCGCGTTCGGGCGCATCGAGCGTGGCCGAGATCGCTGCGCTCGCCGTGCCCTCGGTGCTCGTGCCGTATCCGCATGCGACGGCCGACCACCAAACCACCAATGCCCGTTATCTGGTCGACGCCGGGGCCGGCGTGCTCTGCGCCGATGCCGATATCGACGGTTCTGCCTTTGCCGATGAGCTGCTGCACCTGGTCGATGACGCGGCGGCGCGCGACGCCATGCGTCAGGCGGCGCGTGGCCTGGCTCAGGATAGGGCCGCCGCTCTTCTGGCGGATGCGGTAGAGGGTTTGCGTTAGTTAGACGGGATATCGTCGGTCGCCCTCGCGCTGATGCGGTAGGTGCGGTACAGTTAACGGGTTACAGGCAGTGTTTACGCAAGGAGTACACGAGCACATGGCTGATTCCCAGACTGCAACCTCCGCGCCCGAGTTTAAGAGCGCCCACTTTATCGGTATCGGCGGCGCCGGCATGAGCGGCATCGCCCTCGTTCTGCACGAGCGCGGTTATGCCGTTACCGGCTCCGACCTTAAGACGTCACGTTATATCCGCCAGCTTACCCGCGCTGGTGTGAAGGTGCATGTGGGTCATGAGGCCGCCACGATCGACGAGGTCAAGCCCGACGTGGTTGTTGTCTCCACCGCTATTCCGGAGTCCAACCCTGAACTCGTGCGCGCTCGCGAGCTTGGTATTCCCGTGTGGCCCCGTGC
This sequence comes from uncultured Collinsella sp., assembly GCA_958448275.1. Classification (GTDB taxonomy): domain Bacteria; phylum Actinomycetota; class Coriobacteriia; order Coriobacteriales; family Coriobacteriaceae; genus Collinsella. The sequence goes on along the minus strand of CAUDDF010000017.1, from coordinate 27,338 downwards.
CAAGATGCTCTCTGCCTTGGGCCACGGCTACACCACCGTCGCTGTTGCCGGCACGCATGGCAAGACCACCACGTCTTCGATGTGCGCCACCATGCTCGACCGCATGGGTCTGGATCCGAGCTTCTTGATCGGTGGCATCGTCGAGGGCTATGACACGAACGGCAAGAACGGCTCGGGCGACTACTTTGTCGCCGAGGCCGACGAGTCCGACAGCTCCTTCCTGTTCCTGAACCCCAACGTAGTCATTGTGACCAACGTCGAGGCCGACCATCTCGATCACTACTCGGGTATCGAGGAGATCGAGGCGACTTTCGCCAAATTCATGAGCCTGGTGGGCGAGGACGGCACCGTCATCGTCTGCGGTGAGGACCCGCATCTGGTCGAGCTCGCCAAGTCGACGGGCCGTCACGTGCTTTCCTACGGCTTTGCCGAGAGCAACGACATCGTCTGCATGTACCCGGATGTCAAGGGCATCCAGAGTGACTTTATCGTTCGCTTTGAGGACGGCACTGAGCGTGCTGTGGAGATCAAGAGCAATCCCGGTCGCCACAACATGCTCAACGCCACGGCGGTGCTCACCGTCGCCCATGTCCTGGGCCTTGACATCGACGCCGCCGCCAAGGCGCTCTCGAGCTTTGAGGGCGTCCGCCGTCGCTTTACCCACGTGGGCGATATCGATGGCATCACCGTGGTCGATGATTACGGCCATCACCCCACCGAGATCAAGGCGACGCTTGCTGCCGCTTCGTCGCTGGGCTACAAGCATGTCGACGTCGTGTTCCAGCCGCACCGCTATTCGCGCCTGCAGGCCCTGTGCGACGACTTTGCCGATGCGTTTGCCAATGCCGATAAACTGCTGCTGATTGATGTGTTCTCGGCTGGCGAGATGCCCATTCCGGGTGTCACCTCTAAAATGCTCGCCGATACCGTGCGCGCCAAGCATCCTGGCAAGGAGGTCGTGTACTGCTCCAGTCGTCTTGAGCTCAATCAGGAGCTCGAGCAGATGGTGGGCGAGGGCGACCTGCTGCTCACCATGGGTGCCGGTGACGTTACGACCGTCGGTCCCGAGTTCATTGAGTATCTGACTGCCAAGAAAGACGCTTAAGTCTAATGGGTCTGTTTAACGCCGTCATGGCGCTCTCGGGCATGATCGACACGGATGTGATCGAGGACGAGCGCCTTGCGCGTCATACGAGCTATCGTATCGGCGGCAAGGCCGACCTCTTTGTGACGTGCCATAGCTATCATGCCCTCCGCCGCGCCGTGGCGGTGCTCGATCGCGAGCAGGTGCCGTGGGTCATCATCGGCAAGGGCTCCAATCTGCTGGTTGCCGATGGCGGTTATCGCGGTGCCGTCATTTCGCTCGGACGTGAGTTTCAGCGCACGGTTGTTGCCGATGACGGTTGTACGCTGACGGTCGGTGCGGGCGTGATGTTTGCGCGCCTGGTCAACGATGCCCTGTCGCGTAGCCTCTCGGGCCTTGAGTTTGCCGTTGGCATTCCTGGTTCGGTCGGCGGTGCGATATCTATGAATGCCGGCACACGGACCGAGTGGATTGGCTCGCTGGTTGAGGATGTCGTAACGTTTGACCCGGCATCCGGTATCAAGCATTATGCGGGGTCCGAGATCACTTGGGGCTACCGCGAATGTGGCCTTCCCCGCAATGAGATCATCCTCGAGTGCGTGCTCAAGCTTAAACCGGCGCCCAAGGCCGACATTCGCGAGCGCATGGAACGGTACCTGACGAGGCGCAAGCGTACGCAGCCCATGGGTCGCGCATCCTGCGGGTCGGTCTTTCGTAACCCGCCCGATGCGAGTGTGGGCAAGCTTATCGAGGATTGTGGATTAAAGGGTTTTTCGATTGGCGGCGCGGAAGTTTCGCCCGTTCACGCTAATTTTATCGTAAATAACGGAACTGCCTCGGCCGATGACGTTGCCGCGGTTATCAGACATGTGCACGGAAAGGTGAGGGAGGCGTATGGCATCGAGCTCAGACCGGAAGTTAAATTCCTCGGCTTCTAGAGCATCGAAACCCACCTTCCGCCGCGCCGGAGGGCGTTCCGGCGCGCCTGCCAAACCTCAACGCAATACCGTCGTGCACTCTAAGTCTGTCGGGCATGTACGACAGGCCGGGCGTCCGGTCGTCGGCTCTCAGCTCGGTAATCGTCCGGCCGCAAAAAAGTCCTCGCGTCCCTCGGTGACGTCAAAGCCTGTTATGGGCGCCAAGCCTGCCCGCCCCATGGCAACTCCTAAGCCCTCGACGGGAACTAAAGCGGCGCGTCCAGGTCGCACACTGGGCGCATCGAAACCGCGCTCGCTGACATCGGTGCCGGCTACCGCCAAGAAGCCTTCGAGTAAAAAAGGCGTAAACCCGTTGTCTTCACTTGGGGCGATGGCAAACAAAACATCAGACGCCGCTTCTGTCGTTGCAGGCAAAGGCAAAATCGTGGGCGGCGTTCTGGCCGCCTTGGCTGTGCTCGTCGTCGTTGCCATCGTGGTGATCAACTCTGGATTGTTTACCGCCACTGATATTCAGATTCAAGGCAGCGAGCATGTGACGAAGCACGATGCTATCCAGCTGATCGATTTGCCCGAGGGAACGTCGCTTTTTAACGTCGATCCCGACCAGATTACCGAGGATCTCAAGCAGAACCCGTGGGTCTCGGGCGTGGATGTCCAGCGTCAGTTCCCACATACACTCATTATTACGCCGACGGAGCGCAAGGTCATCGCAATTGCCTATATCAGCTCCGATGACCTTGCCTGGGCCATCGGGGATGATGACACCTGGATCGCCCCGCTGTCGACGTCGGTCGAAGTGGACGACCAGGGCAACGTCATCACGACGGGTCAGGGCTCAAATACCTTGACCGGAATCGATGCCGCGCTGGCGCTCGCTAAGCATTATGGCGCGGTTCTGTTGACTGATGTCTCGGCGGATGTCGCTCCGGTTTCCGGCCAGGCGGTGAGCTCCAAGGCCGTTAAGGCCGGCCTGGATTATGTGCGTGGTTTTTCGAGCGAGTTCTTGGGACAAGTCAAGGATATTTCCACGCCTTCGGTCGAAGCCATCTCGGCAAACCTCAATAACGGCATTGAGGTGTCGCTGGGCGATTCGGACGATATCGCCAAGAAGGAACGCGTAGTCACCAAGTTGCTTTCGCAGGTAGAGGGCGTAACGTATATCAATGTGCGCTCTCCGGGCAACTACACATTTAGGAATGCTCCGACCTCGTAGCGCTGGTTGATTCTTTGTTGAGGGGCCATACCACGCCGTTTATCTGGTTTGTTTGGTTTTCACGGTCAATTATTTGACTGATACGTTCATAATGTGCAAACATAATACGGTTTACCTTTGCATTTACTTTCAACCTGAAGGTTAATGTGCGCAGGGGTCGACCCATGCTATGGCTATAACCTTTGTTCGGAGGACCGACATGCACGAGACAGAGATCAACAACTACCTTGCCGTCATTAAGGTGGTCGGCGTCGGTGGCGGCGGTACCAACGCGGTCAATCGAATGATCGAAGAGGGCATCCGCGGCGTCGAGTTTGTTGCCATCAACACCGATGCTCAGGCGCTCGCGATCTCTGATGCCGATATCAAGGTGCACATCGGCACCGACCTTACCCGCGGCCTGGGCGCCGGCGCCAACCCCGAGGTTGGCCGCAAGGCTGCCGATGAGTCCCGCGACGACATTGCCGAGGCGCTTGCTGGCGCCGACATGGTGTTCATCACCTGCGGCGAGGGCGGTGGCACCGGTACCGGCGCTGCTCCCATCGTTGCCGATATCGCGATGAACGAGGTCGGTGCACTGACCGTCGCCGTCGTGACCAAGCCCTTCACCTTCGAGGGCCGCAAGCGCAAGAAGAGCGCCGAGGAGGGCATTAAGACCCTCTCCGATTGCGTCGACACCATGATTGTCATCCCTAACGATAAGCTGCTCGACATCGCCGAGAAGAAGACCACCATGCTCGAGGCCTTCGCGATTGCCGATGGCGTCCTTTCCCAGGGCACCCAGGGCATCACCGACCTCATTACCGTCCCCGGTATCATCAACCTGGACTTCGCCGATGTTAAGACCATCATGAAGCAGGCCGGTACCGCCATGATGGGTATCGGTACCTCTTCTGGGGATACCCGTGCCGTCGACGCAGCCCAGCAGGCCATCTCCAGCCCGCTGCTCGAGAGCTCCATCGATGGTGCCACACGCGTGCTGCTCTCCATCGCCGGTTCCAAGGACCTTGGCATCCAGGAGATCAGCGACGCCGCCGACGTTGTCGCCAACGCCGTCGACCCCGAGGCCAACATCATCTTCGGTACCGTTGTCGACGAGTCCCTGGGCGATCAGGTGCGTATCACCGTCATCGCTACGGGCTTCTCCGACTCCAACGTCAACCGTCAGGACGAGCTCTTTGCTGCTCAGCAGTCTCAGAGCAAGGCCGCTGCCTCCGCTGAGCCGCAGCGCACCGCTCCTGCCACGAGCCCGGCTCAGGCCGCTCCGACCCGCAACGTCGGTGGCACCGAGCTTCCTAACTTCGGCAACGATCAGTTCGAGCTTCCCGACTTCCTGAAGCGCGGTAGCTTCTAAGTCGTTCTTTGCATTGTTGTGCACAGGGGCGCGTCCGTATGGACGCGCCCTTTTTATTTCGACTTTGTAAACTAGAACCTCCAATCTCTTTACGTTCCCTTTACGATTGCCTCCAGCGCAGCAGGTATCCTTTTAGAGAAGTATGACAGCCGTATAAACGCGGGCTGTAGCGGCGATGCCGCGGTACTTGTGTTATTAGGAGGCTTTAGTATGGCAGCACGTGCGGACAAAGTTTCGCGTGTCGACCATGATGGAGTTACGTTGGTGGAGGGCGCGACATCCGATGTTCGCTTTGCCTTCACCGAGCGCGCCGGTGGCGTTTCCGAAGATGCGTACTCCTCACTCAACTTGGGCTCGCATGTTGGCGATGACCCCTTTGCTGTTCAAGAAAATCGTCGTCGTGCGCTCGAGGCTATGGGTGCCGCCGAGTGCGAGCACAACCTGCTCGTTCCCAATCAGGTCCATGGTGATCATATCGTTGCGGTGACCTCGAACGGCGCCGATGACCTTGAGGACGTTCGCGAGCAGATTGCCGAGGGCTGTGATGCCATCGTCTGCACGGCGCATAACGTGCCCGTGCTGCTCTGCTTTGCCGACTGTGTTCCCGTGGTGCTGGTGGCCCCCGGCGGATTTGCCGTGGTGCACTCCGGTTGGAAGGGCACGATTGCACGTATTTCCGCCAAGGCGTGCCAGGCGCTTTGCGATGCTGCCGGTTGCGATGCGAGCGACGTTTCCGCCTATATCGGCCCCCATATCTTGGGTGACGAATATGAGGTATCCCAGGAACTCATGGATCGCTTTGCCGCCGAGTTCTCTTGCATCGATGCGAATACCTCTCGCATGCTTGATCTTTCCGCTGCCATTCGCGAGGCGCTGGTAGATGTCGGTGTCGACGCGGATAATATCGTGGATACCCAGCTTTCGACCGTGCGTCAGAACGACCGCTTTTATTCCTACCGTAACGAGGACGGCACCTGTGGGCGCCATGCTGCGATCGGCATGATGCTATGAGAAAGATCGTATCGGTCCTGAGCGCCGCTGTGTTTACGCTTACGCTGTGCGCCTGTTCTTCGGGATCTTCTACCTCTTCCATTACCGTGGCCGGCTCCACGACCTGCCTTCCTATCGCCGAGATTGCGGCCGAGGGCTTTAAGGAGGAGACCGGCATCGACGTGCTCGTTTCCGGTTTGGGTTCTTCCGCTGGGATCGAGGCCGTCAGCGCCGGCACGGCCGATATCGCCAGCTCCTCCCGTGGACTCAATGCCGACGAACAGGATCTGGGCCTGACTCCCATCGTCATTGCCCACGACGGTATTGCGGTCATCGTGAACGACGACAACCCCGTCGATAACCTCTCGACCGAGCAGCTCCGCGATATCTACGCCGGCAAGATTACCAATTGGAAAGAGGTCGGTGGCGAGGACCTGAGGATTCAGGTCATCAACCGAGACGAGGCGTCCGGTACGCGCGAGGCCTTCCGTACCATCGTGATGGATGGCACGCCGTTCGATCGCCGCTCGGCTGTTCTTTCGGGTACGGGCCAGGTGCGCGACGTGGTATCTCGTTCGCGTGGGGCCATCGGCTACATTTCGCTGGGCTTCGTCGATAGCCTCAACGCCAAGACCTCGGTCAAGGCTGTCTCGGTCAATCATGTTGAGGCGTCCGAGAAGACGGTCGCGAGTGGCGGCTATCCCATCTCGCGCGACCTTTACTTCTTTGTGAAGGGTGCGCCTTCGCAGCAGGCGCAGGATTACATCGACTACGTGACGTCCGAAAAGATGGACAAGCAGATTCGCGAGGCGGGCTTTATTCCCGTCACCAACGACGAGAAGGGGAGTGAGTAGCATGGAAGCACAGGAAAACTCCCAGACTGAGCAGAATGCTCAGGCACCCAAGAAGCGCGAGCTGGCGCTCGTATCGCGCAGTACCTATATCAAGGAGAAGGCGCTGCAGTGGATCTTCTTTGCCTGCGCGTTCTTGGCGGTCGTTACCGTCATCCTGATTTTTGTCTTTACCACGTACTCGGCGCTGCCCGTCTTTACTGACATCGGTCTGGCGGACTTCTTTAGCTTTACGTGGGCGCCTTCCGAGGGCCACTACGGCATCTTGTCGCTGCTTGCCGGCTCGGGTCTGGTGACCGTCGGTGCGCTCGCCATGGGCGTGCCGCTGGGCGTGGGTACGGCCGTTTACCTGGTCGAGATTGCCAGCAAGCGCGTGCGCAAGCTCATCAGCCCCGCCGTTGACCTGCTGGCGGGCATACCCTCCATCATCTACGGCTTCTTTGGCATGATCATCATCCGCCCGTTTATCGCACAACTGACCGGCGGCCTTGGTTTTGGTGCGCTGACGGCGTGGTTTGTGCTCGCCATCATGATCGTCCCTACCATCACCACGCTCACCATCGATGCTCTCAATTCCATTCCCATGGGCATTCGCGAGGCATCGTATGCCATGGGCGCCACCAAGTGGCAGACCATCTATAAGGTCGTGTTACCTGCCGCCAAGCTGGGTATCGTGGATGCCATCGTGCTGGGTATGGGCCGTGCCATCGGCGAGACCATGGCCGTGCTCATGGTCGTGGGTAACGCCCCGGTCATTCCCGACAGCATTGCGAGCCCTATCTCGACGCTCACGAGCCAGATCGCGCTCGACATGAGCTATTCCTCGGGTCTGCATCGCTCGGCGCTGTTCGGCATGGGTGTGGTCCTGTTTATCATCTCCGCCACGCTGGTGGGCATCGTCCGTCTGATTTCCAAGAAGAAGAGGGGGTAGGCTATGTCCGATTCCGTTGACACGACGGTCGGTACGACCTCGTCGCGCGAGCGCATTAAGCGTGCCCTTTCCCACGGCAAGAAGGGCCGCATCAACAAGGACCTGTCCAACAAGATCATGCTTGGCGTGTTCCGTGCCGCTGCCTACATCACCACGCTGGTGCTGGTCGCTATCATCGCCTACGTGGTTGTTAACGGCTTACCGCATATCTCGTTCGACTTCATCTTCGGTTGGCCTCAGGGCGTCAATGCCGAGGGCGGAATTTGGCCCACGATCGTCTCGACCGTCTATGTGACGGCGCTCGCCATGCTTATCTGCACGCCGATCGCTGTGCTGGCAGCCGTCTATCTGGCCGAGTACGCCAAGCAGGGCAAGATCGTCGAGCTCATTCGCTACGCTGCTGACGCTTTGGCCTCGGTGCCCTCCATCGTTATGGGCCTGTTTGGCTACGCCTTGTTTGTCGAGGCCATGGGTCTGGGCCTTTCGATGGTCTCTGCCGCTCTGGCGCTCGCGCTCTTGATGCTTCCCATCGTCATGCGCACCACCGAAGAGGCCATTCGCGCCGTTCCGCGCTATATCCGTTGGGGCGCGTACGGCCTGGGCGCCACCAAGTGGCAGGTTGTCTCCAAGATCGTGCTTCCTTCTGCTTTTGGCCGTATTGCCACGGGCATCGTCCTTGCCATCGGCCGTGCCATTGGCGAGACCGCGGTGGTGCTCTACACCATGGGCCAGGCCATCAATCTACCTATTTCGCCGCTCGATTCCGGCCGCCCCATGACGGTTCACCTGTATCTGCTTGCCAACGACGGCATCAACATGAACGCAGCCTATGGCACCGCGCTCTTGCTGATGGTGATCATTCTGGCCTTCAACCTGTTTGCGCGCTTCCTGTCGCGCAAGCGTCGCTAGTTAAGGAGTCCCATGTCCGTTTATCAGTCCGCTCCCACGCTGGAGCAAGCGGCCATTACGGCCAAGGATTTCAACTTTTGGTACGGTGACTTTCATGCGCTGACGGGGCTTGACCTCAACATCGCCAAAAACGCCATCACCTCCTTCATTGGCCCTTCGGGCTGCGGCAAGTCGACGTTTTTGCGCTGCATCAACCGCATGAATGATCTGATCGAGGGTACGCGCGTCGCGGGCACCATGACGCTCGACGGCAATGATATCTATGCCGAGGGTGTCGACCCGGTCGACCTCCGTCGTCGTGTGGGCATGATCTTTCAGCAGCCCAACCCGTTTCCCAAATCCATCTACGAGAATGTCGCCTTTGGCCCTCGTCTGCAGGGCGTGACTAGCAAAAGCGACCTCGATGACATCGTGGAAGAATCGCTCAAACGCGCCAACCTCTGGAAAGAGGTATCCAATCAGCTCAACAAGGATGGTTTGGCGCTCTCGGGCGGTCAGCAGCAGCGTCTGTGCATCGCGCGCGTGCTTGCGGTGCAACCCGATGTCCTTCTGATGGACGAGCCCTGCTCCGCCATCGACCCCACGTCCGTTTCTAAGGTCGAGGATCTGATGGCCGAGCTGGCGCCCGAGATGACGATCATCATCGTCACGCATTCAATGCAGCAGGCAGCTCGTATTAGCGACTACACCGCATTCTTCTTGCAGGAAGTTGCCGGCGAGCCCGCCACGCTCATCGAGTATGGTCAAACCGACGCGATCTTCACCAGCCCGGTGGACTCGCGGACGGAAGACTATATCACCGGCCGCTTTGGCTGATCGGTGCGACTAGTCCCAAGCCGATCGGACCTGGTCCGGTGCGTATTCACTGTGCGGGCGGCATGACCGCACCCAACTGATTGGAGTGAACCATGCGCAAACTGTTTTCCCGTCAGCTCGTCGAGGCCCGTCACGAGATGCTGAGCATCTATGAGGCCGTCGATCTGGCCCTCCACGATGCCGTGAAGGCCTATGTGACCGACGACCGCAAGCTCGCCACCAAGACCAAGAAGCGCACGCTTTCGATTGACGCACGCTGCGCCAACCTGGAGGCCGTCTGCTACAACCTGATCGCCACGCAGTCACCGGTCGCCTCCGACTTCCGCCTGCTTCAGACGATCATCTACGTCGACTTTAACCTGCAACGCATGACCGATAAGGTCCGTCAGATCTGCCGTGCCACGCGTCATATGATCAAGGCCGACATCTCGCTGCCCAAGGAGCTTGTCGGTACGGTCGAGGCCGAGGCTGAGGCCGTCTACCAGGTGCTGGGCTCTTCGCTTTCTGCGCTTGTCACCAATGACATGTCCATCATCTGCAACCTGGCCGTCGAGGACGAGCCGGTGCATGCGGCGTACGAGAAGTTCTTCCGCACCTTTAACCGCATGGACACGGGCGATTTTATGGACGACGACAGCAACTATGACGACCTGCGCCGCGCCATCATGGTATCGCGCTATCTCGATCGCATCGCCTCGATTTCCATCGATGCCGCCTGCCGTCTGACCTTCCTGTTGACCGGACAGCGTATGACTGCCAGTGATATCGCCTGCACTGATGAGGATGAGCTCGAGAGCATGCGCGTGCCTTCGGGCGAGGGTGTTATCATGAGGCCCGCCGTCGATGCACGCTACGTTGCCAAGGTGCCCGTTAACGAGGTCAGCGAGGGTCTTCGCTACCTGCTCGATCATCTTGAGGATGAGGACGATGGCGAGGACGACGAGGAGTAAGTAACCCCGTTCGTCGAAAGATTGTAAATACCTAAGTGAGCGCGGCCTTGCACATGCGGGGCCGCGCTCTTGCGTTAGCATGGGACTACTTGTTTGGCTGTCAGCGGAGGCGATTGGCAATGGATAACTATTTGGACTTGATGCGCGCTCGCCGCGAGCAGATTCTGGAACGTTTTTATGCGGCGCTCGATCGCGCGGGCCGTCCCCACGACGCCGCGCGCCTCATTGCCGTGTCCAAGACCGTTGGTGTCGATGAGACCGTTGCCGCCATCCAGGCGGGGTATCGCCATTTTGCCGAGAATCGCCCGCAGGAGCTGGTTCGCAAGCTCACAGGTTTGGCGGAGCATCCGGAGCTGCCCGAGGTGCGCTTCGATATGATCGGCAACCTGCAGACCAATAAGATCAATGCGGTGCTGGGCTCAGCCGAGCTGATTCACTCGGTGGGTTCGCTGCATCTGGCGCAGGCGATCTCGAGCCGTGCTGCCCGCAAGATTGAGGCAGGCGAACTCGCCGGCCCCCAGCGTGTGCTCATTGAGGTCAATGTGAGTGGTGAGGAGTCGAAGGGAGGCTTTTCGCCCGATGAGATTCGCGCCGCCGCGGGTGAGCTTGCGGAACTTGAGGGAATTTGCGTACAGGGGCTTATGACTATGGCGCCCCGGGGGAATAAGGATGTGGCACGCCGCACCTTTGCGGGGCTTCGTGAGCTGAGGGATGAGCTGGAGGCGGCGCATCCCGATTTGAACCTGCCTGAGCTTTCCTGCGGCATGAGCGAGGACTTTGAGCCTGCCCTTGAGGAGGGCTCTACGCTCGTTCGCCTGGGCAGGGTAGTATTTAGCCCGGAGTTTGCAGTAAAATAAGGCTCTGAAGTGCGCACTGATTATCGGGGCGCCTGCACTAAACCGCGAGAGGACACAACCATGGGCTTCCTTGACGAGATTAAAAATAAGATGCACCTGGGCGGCCAGCAGGGTTACGACCAGGGTTATGGCCAGGACGACGACTACGGCTACGATGATGGCTATGACGATGGCTATCAGGGCAACGGCTACAGCGGTGCTTCGGGCGAGGGCTTCTACACCCAAGACGAGCCGAGCAACGGCCTGCTTGGTCAGACGCGCCGTGGTGAAGCTGAGTCGGTTGCCGTGTATACACGCTCCGGGCAGCTGGTCGGCGATGACTCCCGCCATGCCACGACGTATAACCCGCCTTCGCGCTCGCAGGACAGTGTTGCGAGCGGTTATCGTCCTGGTGCCTATGACACGCCGTCGAGCTACGCCGAGAACACCCGCGCCCGTGCCGCCGCTGCGCCTGCGCCTGCACCGAGCGATGCCTCGGCCTATGCGAGCAATATCATCAACGCCACACCGCAGCTGCCGGCCTATGTCCTGCGCCCCGAGAGCTATGACGACGTGGAGACCGTGGTGCGCCGCGTTCGCACCAAGCAGCCTGTCGCACTGATTTTTGTGGGCGTACGCACCGAAGTTGCCAAGCGCGTCTTGGACTTCTCTTACGGCTTTGCCTGCGGTCTGGGTGCCACGGTCAAGGAGGTGGGCGACCGCGTGTTCATGGTGCTGCCCGCCGGTTGCGAGGTCAAAGATTCCGATCTCAAGAAGCTTCGTGCCGACGGCTACCTTAAGTAAAGACAAGACGAGGAGATTCCCATCAACATCTACACTATCGTCCAGCTGGTCAATACGCTGTTCAACTTCTATTCCACGCTCATTGTCGTCTACTGCTTTATGACGTGGATTCCCATGAAGCAGGGTGGTTTGCTTCAGGATATTGCCGCGGTGCTTGATAGCGTGTGCGGTCCGTGGCTCAACCTGTTCCGTCGTTTCATCCCGCCGATGGGCGGTATCGATTTTTCGCCGGTCGTTGCGATTATTGCGTTGCAGTTGGTGCAGAGGCTGGTTCTGCAGCTTCTTATAGGTATACTCGTGTAGAACTGTCTTAGTAACTTACGTCGGGCGTGTAGCGCCGAGGCGATGAAAAAGGAGACTTGTTATGGCTATTACCCCTGCAGACATCCAGGCTCAGACTTTCTCTGAGGCCAAGCGTGGCTACGATCCTGCTGAGGTCGACGTCTTCTTGGAGACGCTGTCCTCTGAGGTTGACGCTATGCTCGCTAAGATCGTCGACCTTAAGGGTCGTCTGACTGCTACCGAGCAGCAGCTTGCCGATGCGCAGGCTCAGCTTGCCCAGGCTCAGGATGCCCCCGCCCAGGCCGTTCCTGCCGCCCCCGTGGCTGCTCCCGCCCCTGACTTCTCCGCTCAGGAGCGCCAGATTTCCGCTGCCCTGATCGCTGCCCAGCAGACCGCTGAGACCATCGTCAACGATGCCAATGAGAACGCTGAGCGTATTCGCAACGAGGCTGACGCCAAGGCCCGCGAGGTTATCCGCCAGGCTCTGACCGAAAAGCAGGCTGAGCTCGAGGAGATCGATCGTCTCAAGGCTTCTCGTGAGGAGTTCAAGGCCGAGTATCTCAAGCTCATCCAGCACTTCATGGACGATGCCCAGAACTCCTTCCCGGCCGACCTCATGGCCTCCACGCCGGTCGGTTCTGCCGCTTCTCCTGCGGTGACTGTTCCCGCCGAGCCGCTGCCCGTCGCTGACCCGGTTGTCCCCGTGGCCGATCCCTTCGCCCCGATCGACAACTTCGCTGCCGACGACCTGGACTAACATTCGGCCTACAATTTAGTGCCTAGAAAGGACCCGCAGCTTGCGGGTCCTTTTTTATGACTGTACCGGGGCGCGCAACATAAAAAACCGAGCCCTGCACATGGTGGCGCAGAACTCGGCGAACCGGTGAGCGGTCAAGGATAGGTTTTAGGGCATGTCCCAAAATCTACTTGAGGAGGAAGTCGGAGAGGGGAATGGTACGGGCCTCGCGATGCTCGGGATCGGCGATGTGGTCGGCAGGATATCCACAGACGAGCATGTGATAGGGATAGACGCCCTTGGGCAGATTGAACTGCTCCTGTGCCACCCCAGGCTTAAAATGGCATACCCAGCACGTTCCCAGGCCCTGCTCGGTGGCCTCCATCATCATCTGATCGCAGACGATCGAAGTATCGATGGCACTCGAGTTCATCTGATCATACGGGCGCACCCAGGCATCATCGGTAACGCTGCAAATAAGGAAGATAAGCGGAGCGCCAAAGATAGACCCATCACGAGCAAACCGAGGCTGACAAGCAGCAGCCTTCTCCAGAAGCTCAGGCGTATCCAACACCATCACACGGGTTGGATGGTTATTACAAGCAGAAGGAGCAATACGCCCAGCCTCAACAATGGCATCCACCACAGCCCGCTCCACAGCCCGAGTCTCAAACTCACGACAAGAATACCGACCCCGAGCCAAATCCAAATAACTCACAACCAAGCCCTCCAAATTCAACGAATCAATCCAAAGTAAACCAAAGGGTACCCAAAGCAACATTCAGCCAAACGTTTAAGGCGGTTCCAAAGTTTCCAATCGGGCCCAAAGGCCCCGCCAACAAAAGCCCCATCGCTTTCAAAGTATCAGCCAAAGTTCCCAATGGTGGTACGTAAGGCGAAGGGCCGGCACCTGTTTACTTTCGAACGACTCTGCCATGCAGCCGGAGTGAGAAAGCAAACAGGTGCCGGCCCTTCGCCGCCGGGACACGTACCCCCAATTAACTGTTCTTCATGACAATCGAATCCACAACATCGGCCACATTCTCGCAGCAGTCGGCGCAGTACTCCAGGAAGGCGTAGACGTCACGCCAAGCGATGACCTCGAGCGGATCCTTGCCGTTAACGTGCAGGTTGCGCATGGCGTTGATGTAGAGCTCGTCGGCCTCGGACTCGATGGTGTTGATCTGGATGACCAGCTCGCGCAGCGTTTTGGACTTGCGGTAGTTGGGAAGCTCGACCATCAGGTCTTTCATGGCGCGGCAGGCGTCAGTCACCTTGTGGGCGATGACGATGGCGTCGGGATGGATGCTCTGAATGTTGGTGAAGTAGACGCGCTGCACGACGCCCTCAATACGGTCGAGCACGGTGTCGAGCGCGCAGCTCATCAGATCCAGATCCTCGCGCTCGAGCGGGGTGATAAAGGCGGTGAGCAGGGCGTCTTCGAGCTCGTGGTGCTTCTTGTCTGCCGCATGCTCAATCGCATGCATCTTATTGAGCATGTCGTGAATCTGCGCGGGATCGAAGTTCTCAAAAATCTTGGTGAGCAGCTCTGCGGCCTGGACGGCGAGGTCGGCGCAAGCGACGTAGTTGTCAAAGTAGAACGAATCGGGTTTCTTTGCCATGGGTGGGTCCTTTCGAGGCGAAGACGGGTGGGCGAAGTGTTGCGGTCCGGATGGACGTTCGGTTTGATTAGAGGAACATCATGAACAGCTTGGCCATGACAAAGCTGATGAGTCCGCAGGCGGGGAAGGTGAAGAACCAGGTGAACATCATGTCCTTGACGACTCCGAAGTTGATGGCCGAGAGGCGCTTGACGGCACCGACGCCCATGATGGCGCAGGTCTTGATGTGTGTGGAGGACACGGGGATGCCGGTAAGGGTGGCAAGCAGCAGGTTCGCGGCGCCCGCGAGGTCGGCGGAGAAGCCCTGATACTTCTCGAGCTTAACCATGCTCTGGCCGACGGACTTGATGATGCGCTCACCGCCCACGCTGGTACCGATACCCATAGTGGCCGAGCACAGCAGCATAATCCAGATGGGGATGCCGGCATCGCCGACGCTGGTCTGGCCGTTTGCGAAGGCCACGCCTAAAAAGAGCACGCCGATGAACTTCTGTCCATCCTGCGCGCCGTGCATAAAGCTCATGGCCGCAGCGCTCGCGATCTGAGCGTATTTAAAGAAGACATTGGCACGTCGCCTGTTGGCGGCGGCGAAAAGAATCGAGACGAGTTTGCACAGGACCCAGCCCATGACAAAGCCCAGGCCGATGGAGAGCGCCAGGCCGTAGATGACCTTCATCCACTCGTGGACGTTGACGCTGCTCGCGCCGCCGAGGGCGATAGCGGCACCGGTCAGGCCGGCGATAAGGCTGTGGCTTTGCGAGGTGGGGATGCCAAAACGCGACGCTGTGGCGCCGTAGACGACGATGGAGAACAGGGCCGCGCACAGGCAGGCGAGCGCCATGGTGCTGTTTCCGCCAAAGTCGACGATATGCGAGATGGTATTGGCGACGCTCGCATTAAAGTGCGTCATGATGAGCACACCGAGGAAGTTGAATGCGGCGCTCATGAGAATGGCGGCGCGGGCGGGCATGCAACGCGTAGTGACGCAGGTCGCGATGGCGTTGGGCGCGTCGGTCCATCCATTGACGAAGATGGCGCCGAGCGCGAGGATCACGGTGACGGCAAGGACTGGGTTCGACACAATTTGGCCGAGGAAGGTTGAGAACGTTACGTCCATATATGGGCTTTCTCGAAGTTTGCAGGCACGTTACAAAAACATGATAAATCGTATCACCTCCTGCGGGTTTCTTTACCGAGTTCTGATGGGAGAAGTGAATTTTTTGGCACTAATATTGAATATTAGCCCTGTTGACCGCGGGTGTTCTTTTTGCTAACACACCATGAGGACACGTGTGCGTGCCCCAACATCCCAAAACCACAGTCTGTTCGCTTTACAATATGCAAACATGCGTTCGATAATAGGAGGCATGGAATATCGACAGACAGATGGCAAAACTCGGCGCGTGCACAAGCAGTATGTGGACGTCGTGGCTCGCATCCTCGCGGGCGGACAGGTCGTGCCGGTCACCGTCTGCTGGGTCGACGGTCGTTGCTTTACGATTGACGAAATTATCTCGACCACCGGGTTTGGCCTGATGGTCCACGGCATCCGTACGGCAACCTATAAGGTGCGTTTTGGCGGGCACGCGACCGAGTTGTATCTGGAGGACCAGACGCGCGAGCGGGCGGACGGCTCGCAGGCACACGTGATGCGTTGGTGGGTCTGGGCCTTTGATCGCACGCTCGAGGGCGAGCGCCGTAGGTAAGGACGTACGGCATTCGGGTACAATGACAGGAATCTTGTCAGCTACTGCGCTGTCGCGGCGCTTTTGAAAGGACGAAATTATGAACGATATTCAGGGCTATCAGAACGGCCCCATCGAAACCGGCGCAAGCCGTGCCAAGGAGATGTCGCCGCGTGCGTATAATCTTGCCATGTCTGCCCTCATCTTCTTGGGCTTTTGTGCCATGGGCGTCGGTGCTTACTTTACGAGCACCATGTCGTTTGCGCGCATGATGATGAGCGGGGCTGCCCTACCGCTGGTTTTTGGCTCGTTTATTTTGACCATCGTCGGCATGGTCATGATGTCGGCCGCCGCCAGCAAGCAGTCCGTGGGCCTGTCCCTTGTGGGCTACGTAATCTTTGCGAGCACCTTTGGCCTGACCGCGTCGTTTGGCCTTGCCAACTACGACCTGCCCACCATCAACACTGCCTTTATCGCCACGGCCGCCATCACCTTTGTCTTTGGCGCCTTGGGCGTGACGTTCCCCAAGTTTTTCCAGCGCGTATATGGCATCGGTTTTGGCATTCTGCTCGCTACTATTCTGGTTGAGATCGTGCTGATGTTCATGGGCGTCTCACAGACCATCACCGATCTGATCGTGATCGTGGTGTTCGCCGGCTTTATTGGCTACGACACCTATGTTGCCACGACGGTGCCGCCTACGCTGCCCAACGCCGTGCTCATGGCGTCCAATCTGTTCGTGGATATTATCAACGTGTTCCTGCGCATTCTGAACATCCTCGGCCGTCGCGACTAGTGGCGAATTGCGGCGGTGCTTGCCGTACGTGCAAATCGATGCGAAAGGCGGTCCTTCGGGGCCGTCTTTTTTGTACGCGGCGGGGTATCATGGATGGGAAAAGCCGATAGCGGCAGAGACCGAGAAAGGTGACCACTTATGGCAGACGTCGACAACAGGAACCGTAACCGCAGGTCCAACCGAGCGGGTCAGCCCAATCCCAAGCGCGAGGCCCGTGCCAAGGCCGCCGAGCGTCACGTGGCAACTGTGTCCGAAGCGTGCGCCAAGGATATCGAGCGTTCGCTTGCCGGCGTGTGCGAGTTCGATGGTATGCCTGCCGGTTTTGTCGCGGCGATGAAGGCCAAGGTTCAGAGTGCTGTGGCCGCCGAAGAACAGGTTGCCGAGGACGTCGAGGGCGCGGAGGCTGCCGAGACCGAGACGGCGCCCGAGACCGAGGCAGCGCCTGAGCCTGCCGAGGAAATCGCCGAAGCTGAGTCCGCGCCTGCTGAGGAGCCCGCTCCGGTTCTGCCTGAGGTCACCGTGCTCGATGCCTCCGCCACGCAGGCCATCCTGGACAACGGTCGTGGCTATGCGCAGTTCTGCGACATGGCCGTGCTCGCCTTTGCCTCGTTCACCAACCCGGGCGGTGGCTACATCCAGGGCTATCTGGGCCAGGAGGCCACGCTGTGCGCCGATTCGTATCTGTACAACGTTCTCGATAAGCAGCGCAAATGGTACGGCGAGAACCGTCGCCGCAACATCAACTGCGAGCTTTACCGCAACCGTGCGCTGGTGGTGCCTGCGGTGCGCTTCGACCGCAACCACGTGCATGCATACGCCGACGTGATCGTGGCCGCCGCGCCCAACGTTAAGCGCGCCCGCCAGGAGTATCGCGTGAGCGACGATGCTCTGCTGGACGCCCTGCGCGACCGCATTCGCTTTGTGCTTGCCATCTGCGACGAGCTAGGTCGCGAGAAGCTCGTGCTGGGCGCTTGGGGCTGCGACAACAACGGCTTTGACGCAGAGGCCGTGGCCGAGCTCTTCCGCAAGGAGCTCGCGTCGGGCGACTTTAAGGTCAAGCAAGTCTTCTTTGCCGTGCCTTCTACGCGCTGGGATGAGGATTTTGCCAAGTTCGAGCACGTGCTGGCAAACTTCCCCGAGCGCAACGAGGAGTCCTATGCCCAGGTTGCCGCTCGCGCTGCGGCAGCTCGCGCCGCCGAGCAGACCCAGGCTGCTACCGAGGATGATGAGGACGAGGACGATTGGCGCAAGTACCTGTAATCGGTACGTGCTGACAGATAGGTCGAGCCGGCGGGAGAGGCTGCTTCCGTCGGCTTTTTACTGAGCGAGGGGCTTACGATGAAAAACGTTCTATGCTTTGGCGACAGCAACACCTATGGTTACGATCCGGCGGGCATGCGCGACGGCACCGCGGTGCGCTATGCGCAGGATGCGCGCTGGTGCGGCGTGGCCCAACGTGACTTAGGCGAGGGCTGGCATGTAATTGAAGAAGGCCTCAACGGCCGCACGACGGTACGCGACGACATGTGCCATCTGGACACCAATCTTAACGGCATCCGCGCACTTCCGATGCTGCTCGAGGCCCATAAGCCGCTGGACGCCATTGTGATCATGCTGGGCACCAACGACTGTAAGACGGTCTTTAACGTGACAGCTTCCGATATCGCCCGTGGCGCCATGGCGCTGATTCGCGCCGTCCGCGCGTTTCCGTGGACCGACGCTGCGCCTTGTCCGCGCATTCTGCTGATGGCGCCTATCAAGATTAAGCCGCAGATCGCCGACGTATATATGACCGATTTTGACGAGCATTCCGTAGAAGCCTCGGAACATTTTGGTGAGTACTACGCGCATGTGGCTGAGCAGTTTGGCTGCGACTTTTTGAATGCAGCGGAGTTTGCCGAGCCGGGCGATATCGACTATCTGCATATGATGCCCGAAAGCCACGAGAGCTTGGGACATGCCGTGGCAGCCAAGCTCCAAGAGATGCTCGGTGAGTAGCGCGACCCCAAGCCACCACAAAGGGGGCGGGCGCCTTTGCGGTGGCTTGGACTGCGAATCTTAATACTGCCACATGTGGTTGACGGGGCCGGAACCTTTGCCCATGTTCAGGCCGGCGGCCAGAGCGCCTGTCAGGTATGCCTTGCCTGCGTTGACGGCGTCGGCAAGATCCATGCCCTGGGCCAGCGCGCAGGCGATGGCGGACGAGAGCGTGCAACCGGTGCCATGCGTGTTGCCGGTCTCGATGCGCTTGTGGCGGAACCACGTGGTGAGCGGATCGCCCAGGTGGTTGCCCTCGTCATCGAGCGGCGCGGGCTCTGCTAGCACATCGTTGGCCTCGTTGACAAAATGCCCGCCCTTAACGAGAGACGCGCAGCCAAAGCGGCGGGTGAGAAGCATGGCGGCATTTTGCTGAGTGCGCTCGGAATCGACCTCATAATCGAGCAACGCCATGGCCTCGGGAATATTGGGCGTGATAACCGTCGCTAGCGGGAACAGGCGGCGGGTGAGCGCCTCGGCGGCATCTTCGGCAATCAGCCATGCGCCCGAGGTGGCTACCATGACGGGGTCGACTACCACGTTTGTCGCGTTCCAGGCGCTCAGGCGGTCGGCGATAACATCGATAATCTCGACAGAAGAAACCATGCCGATCTTGACGGCGCTGGGGCGGATATCGTCAAAAACGGCGTCAATTTGCGCGGCTACGATATCTGGTGAGATATCCTGCACGGCGGTGACGCCCAGTGTGTTTTGCGCTGTGATGGCGGTGATGGCCGTCTCGGCATACAGGCGGTGCGCCGTGATGGTCTTGATGTCGGCCTGAATGCCGGCGCCACCGCTGGAATCGGATCCCGCGATGGACAGGACGGTAGGTACCTTACTACGATCCATGTTCGCTCCCTTGTTCGGTCGGAATCAAATGGGTCTTTAAGCCAGCATTATAAAGATGCCCGGGCCGACTCTATGTCGAACCCGGGCGGGCGATGCAATCTTTACGCAAATGCAAGCAAATGTTCACACGTCAACAATTGACAGGCACCAGCTCGCCGCCAGAGGCGGCCGCGGCGACAGGGTTAGTCCTCCATGCCGAGGTCGATCGTGGTGCCCTCGAAGATCTTGTTGACGGTGCGGACGGCGCACATCTTGCCACACATGGTGCAAGTGCCCTCGGTGGCGGCGGGGGACTCCTCGTAGCGCTTCTTGCCCGTAACCGGGTCGAGCGCGCACTCCCACATGGCGTCCCAGTCAAGCTTGCGGCGTGCCTGGCCCATCTTGTCGTCCATGTCGCGGGCGTGCGGCACCTTTTTGGCGATGTCGGCGGCGTGTGCGGCGATCTTGGTGGCCATGAGGCCGTCGAGCACATCCTGGGCGTTAGGCAGGCATAGGTGCTCGGCCGGCGTCACGTAGCAGAGGAAGTCGGCGCCGGAACTGGCGGAGATAGCGCCGCCGATGGCAGCGGTGATGTGGTCGTAGCCCACGCCGATATCGGTCACCAGCGGCCCGAGCACATAGAACGGGGCATTGTGGCACAGGCGCTTCTGCAGTTTCATGTTGGCGGCGATCTCGTCGAGCGCCATGTGACCCGGGCCCTCGACCATGACCTGGACGCCGGCGGCCCAAGCGCGCTTGCACAGCTTGCCCAGCTCGATCATCTCAGCGGTCTCGGTGGCGTCGTTGGAGTCGTAGAGGCAGCCCGGGCGGCAGGAGTCGCCGAGCGAAATCGTCACGTCGTACTCGTGGCAAATCTCGAGCAACTCGTCGTAGAACTCATAGAATGGGTTCTCGTTACCGGTGACCTCCATCCAGCCAAACAGCAGTGAGCCGCCACGGCTCACGATGTTCATCAGGCGGCCGGTCTCCTTAAAGGTCTTGGTGACCGACTTGTTTATGCCGCAGTGGATGGTCATAAAGTCCACGCCGTCCTCGGCATGCGCGCGCACGACTTCGAACAGGTCGTCCTTGGTGAGCTTGACCAGCGGCTTTTCCATGTAGCCGATGGCGTCGTACATGGGGACGGTGCCTACCATGAGCGGTGTCTCGTCGATGAGCTGCTGGCGGAACTGGCGCGTCTTGCCCGAGTTGGAGAGGTCCATGATGGCGTCGGCGCCAAAGTCCTCGGCGATCTTGACCTTCTTCCATTCCTCGGCGGCATCGGCCTTGTCGCCCGAGATGCCCAGGTTGACGTTGACCTTGGTGGAAAGGCCCTCGCCGACGCCAAAGGCGCGCATGCCCTTTTTGATGTGCACGATGTTGGCGGGAATGGCGATGCGGCCGTCGGCCACGCGCTCGCGGATGTACTCGGGGTCGCGATGCTCGCGCTCGGCGACCTCCTTCATCTGCGGTGTGATCTGCCCGGCGCGGGCGAAGTCGATTTGCGTGACGAGCTTGGGCTCGGTCTGTGTGCTCATTGGCACGGCTCCCTTCGTTGGCATTACCCATATCAGGTTTGCGGGTCAGGGCGGGCGCGCCCAATCTCAGCCTGCCGTCTTGTCCTGCAAGCTCCCCGTTTATGTAATGGGCTCAAGTATAGCTCGAATGGGTACGATTGGCCTAACGAGCGTGCCTGTGGGGAGGCGTACATGGAAGACAAGCATCTATATCGAGAGACGCAATGGGATGTATCGGCCGAGGAAAGCCGTGCGCACCATGGGTTGGTTGCGATTGGTTTTGCGGTGCTTGCCGTGCTGGTGATTGCCTTTTGTATTTGGACGTTCGGCGGTCCTGGCGGCGCTACCTGGGGGTTTGAAGCCGACGAGGGCCTGCCGATTATGACCATGAAAGTTTCTGGTGGCAACACGGTTGCCGCACCGGGCGACTATTGGTATCCGCGCGACGAGTTTGTGCAGCTGCAGCTGAGCGGCGGGTCTATTCCGGGCGAAGAAATCGAACGCGTGACGTTTGATGCGACGCTCAAAACGCTGACGGTGAAGCTCAAAGATCAAGGGGACGTGCCCACGACCATGGACATTGCGCTGACGGAATGGCGCTTGGAGCCCCCGGCGGGCGCTGCGGTATCCGAGGTGGAGCACGTTAAGATTACCTACCAAGATGGCTCGACGAGCGAGATTGCAAAGGCCGATGGCTTGGCGGAGTAATGGGGTGTTTGGAAACGGCGGGCCTATTGTGCCTGCGCGTTCATGAAAACCAGGGTGTTTTTGTCTGAAAGCTCGGGGATGTGCCGATAGCCGATGTTGAATGCGGTGAGTTCGCTTGCATCCTCGAGCTTGTTTTCTGCCATCCACCGCACCATGGAGCCGCGCGCCTTTTTGCTGGCGGTCGACCGTTGGATGGGCTTCCCGTTGCGGATGCCCTCGCCAAAGAGGCATGTGACGGCCGTGGCGTCGTCCGCGAGGTGGGGCAGAACGGCTTTGGCATACTCTACGCTGGCGAGGTTGACGATCGTGGTGTTTGAGCCTGCCGGGGCGATAGCCCGCGCGAGCTTGTCGCTCCAAAACGCGTAGAGGTCTTGGGCATCGTCAACGGCGAGCTTCGCGCCCATCTCCAGTCGATACGGTTCGACGGCATGGAAGGGACGAACGCACCCGTAGAGGCCGGAGAGGATCCACAGATGGTCTTGCAGCCATGCGAGCTGCACTGAATCCATCACCTCGGGTGCCATGCTCTGGTACTGAATGCCGTGATAGGACATGATGGCGGGGGAGAGGTGACGGGCGAGTGCGGGATTGTCGAGATCGCCGTTCCCCAAGATGGGCTCGAACTCATGCAAAATGTCGAGACAAGGGGCCAGCAGCTTGTCGCTGACGTTCCACAGAGCTTGTAGGCCGCTGTCGCCTTCGGTTCGTTCGATGTCCAAGAGCGCATGGTGCAGCTGAGCGGTCTCGCGCGCAAAGGGCGGAATCCCCTGAACTTCAAAAGCATCTTGTGCCGCGCGCATTTGCTTGGCGGGTGAAACGATGACCTGGAGCATGAACTCTCCTCTGCCAAAAAAGTCGCGGCGGAATACGGTCTGCGCGAGCCGGTTGAAGGCCAGGTTAGTCCGTATTCCACCGCAAGTTATAAAGGGCTGGTTTGGTGCGCCTTACAAGGGTTGGTTAGGCGCGCTCGAGGAAGGCTTTGTACCCGCGATAGGCCTCGTAGATATCGGCCTTGTTGGCGACCTCCCACAGGGCGTGCATGGACAGGACGGCAACGCCGGAGTCGATGACGTTCATGCCATACTTGGCCATGATGTAGGCAATGGTGCCGCCGCCGCCCGCGTTGACGCGACCGAGCTCACAGGTCTGGAAGTCCACGCCGGCCTCGTCCATGATGTCGCGGACGAGGGCCACGTACTCGGCATCGGCGTCGTTGGAGCCGCCCTTGCCGCGGCTGCCCGTGTACTTGTTAAAGCACAGGCCGCGACCCATAAAGGCCGCGTTCTTGGTCTCGAACTTGCCGGCATAGCCCGGGTCGAAGCCGGCGGACACGTCGGAGGAGAGCATGCGGCTGCGGGCGAGTGCGCGGCGCAGGGCCAGCGGGCTATCCTCGCCGGCGAGCGTCATGATCTCGGCGACGGTGTTCTCGAAGAAGCGGCTCGTCATACCGGTGGCACCCACGGAGCCGATCTCCTCCTTGTCGACGATGAGCGTGATGCTCGTGCGCTCCACGTTGGCGACGTCGATCTGGGCGAGCATGGAGGGGTAGGCGCAGACGCGATCGTCGTGGCCATAGCCCAAAATCATGGAGCGGTCGAGGCCCATGTCGCGGACGGGGCCGGCGGGCACGACCTCGATCTCGGCGGAGAGGAAGTCCTCCTCCTCGACGTCGTACTGCTCCTTGAGGATGTCCAGGAACATCTGCTTGACGGGCTCCTTGGGGGCGTCCTTGTCGTCCCCATCGAACTTGACGGGACGACCGCCCACGATCACGTCGAGGATCTCGGCATCGACGGCGTCCTTGGCAGGCTTGGACATCTGCTCGCTCGAGAGGTGGATCAGCAGGTCGGAGATGGTAAAGACCGGGTCGTCCGCCTTGTCGCCGATATTGATGTCGACGGTGGTACCGTCCTTTTTGCAGATGACGCCCACGAGTGCGAGCGGGGAGGCTACCCAGTGGTAGCTCTTGACGCCGCCGTAGTAGTGCGTGTCGAGGTAGGCCATGTCGCCGGCCTCGAAGGCGGGATTCTGCTTAAGGTCCAGGCGCGGCGAGTCCACGTGGGCGCCCAGGATGTTAAAGCCCTGCTCGAGCGGGGCGGTGCCCAGGTTGACGAGCATAAGGTCCTTGCCGTGGTTGGCGGCGTACACCTTGTCGCCTGCCTTGAGCTCGCGGCCCTCGGCGATCACGGTCTCCAGGTCGACGTATCCCGCCTCCTCGGCCATCTTGATGCCGGTCTTGACGCACAGGCGCTCGGTCTTGTTCTCGCTCAAAAACTGCTTATAGCCGCGGCAAAGCTCCTCGAGCTCCTCGACTTGCTGTGGCGTGTACTTTTTCCATGCGCAGGGACGCTCCATGACGCAGGCTCCTTTCGGATCGATCGTGCTGGTTGATGTACCGTGAGCCATCGTATCACGCGCGGGCCCGCGGCGGCAGGGAAGCCTGATGTGCGGTGGCCGCGGGGCGGGGAGCGTGTAAACTGGTGTGAGCAAACCGTGCCCAGCCCAAAGCGAGGTATTCAATATGTCTGACAAGCGCCGCACCTTTGCCGTTATCGACGGCAACTCGCTCATGCACCGCGCCTTCCACGCCGTGCCGCCCACCATGAATGCGCCGGACGGCCGCCCCACCAACGCGATCTTCGGCTTTCTGAACATGTTTCTCAAGATGATCGATGCCTTTAACCCCGACGGTGTGGTCGTGGCGTTTGACAAGGGCAAACCGCGCGTGCGCATGGAGATGCTGCCGCAGTATAAGGCGCAACGCCCGCCCATGGACCCCGATCTGCATGCGCAGTTTCCGATGATCAAGGAGCTGCTCACCGCGCTCAACGTGCCGATTCTGCAGTCCGAGGGCTGGGAAGGCGACGATATCCTGGGAACCATGGCGCGCCTGGGTGAAGAGGCCGGCTGCGACATGCTGCTGGTGACCGGCGACCGCGACATGTATCAACTCGTGACCGAGCACGTCAACGTGGTCTCGACCCGCAAGGGCCTGTCCGACGTGGCGATCATGACGCCCGAGAGCGTGGACGACCTGTATCACGGCATTACGCCGGCGCTCGTGCCCGATTTTTACGGTCTAAAGGGCGATACGTCGGACAACATTCCCGGCGTACCGGGCATCGGCCCCAAAAAGGCGAGCGCGCTCATCGCACAGTACGGCAGCTTGGACGAGGTCATCGCGCATGCCGACGAGGTCAAGGGCAAGATGGGCGAGAACCTGCGTGCGCACATCGACGATGCGCTGCTGAGCCGCAAGGTCGCAACCATTCGCACCGATGCGCCCGTCGAGCTCGACTTTGACGAAACGTCCTTCCCGGCGTTTTCTGCCGACGAAGTGTCCGCGGCGCTGGGCACACTTGGTATCACCGCCATGCAGAACCGTTTCTTGGCGCTGGTCGGCGGCGAGGGCGGGGCTGCTGCTGCCTCCAGTGTGGTTGAGATACCTGCTATGGTTCGCGCAGCCGCCGGCGATGCCGACGCGCTTGGTGCCGTTGCGGCTGAGGTCTCCCGCGCGATTGATGCCGGCGAGTGGGTCGCCGCCGTGGTGGACGACGACAAGGAAGAGGGCGCGCTCTTTGGACTGACGCGCACGCTGTGGTTGGCGACGTCCAAGGGCCTGTTCGCGCTCGAGGAGGGCGACAGCTGTGCGGCGGCTGAGGTTGAGGGCTT
The DNA here is from genome assembly GCA_958448275.1 of uncultured Collinsella sp. Classification (GTDB taxonomy): domain Bacteria; phylum Actinomycetota; class Coriobacteriia; order Coriobacteriales; family Coriobacteriaceae; genus Collinsella. The sequence continues at coordinate 1,776 of CAUDDF010000017.1, read as the reverse complement.
CAACTTCGTTCACGGCGTGATTGCCGGCGTGCTCGCGCGTCTGTTTATGGAGGGTCGCGTGGCGAGCCCGGATATGAAGGCGCTGTTGCACGAGCTTTCGCCCGTCGATTCTTCTGAGCCCGAGCTCATGGATCCGCTCGCTACCGATTCCACGCGTATCTTCGATACCGTGGTCGCTGCCTATCTGCTGGATTCCGATCGCTCCGAGTTCGATGAGGCATATCTTGCCGATACGTATCTGCAGATGGCGCTGCCTGCGGCGCGCGGCGCAGAGGGTGCCGGTGAGGACGCTCCGGCGCCTGCCGCCCGTACTGCGGCTCTGACGCTGGCGCTCGTGGCACCGTTGCGCGAGTGCATGGCCCGTGAGAATGCCGCCAACGTGTTCGATGGCATCGAGATGCCGCTCGTTCCGGTACTTGCCAAGATGGAGCGCGCGGGCATGCTCGTGGACCCCGACCGTCTGCACAGTCTGTCCGAGGGTCTGGCGACCCAGATTACCGAGGTTGAGCGCAGTATTCGCGACCTGGCGGGTGACGAGACCTTTAATATTGGCAGTCCCATGCAGCTGTCGCACGTGCTCTTTGATGTGATGGGGCTTCCGACCAAGGGCCTCAAGAAGACTAAGCGCGGCTATTATTCGACCAACGCCAAGGTGCTGAGCGACCTTGCGCGTGACCACGAAATCGTGCGTCTGATCTTGGACTGGCGTGAGAAATCTAAGATCAAGTCCACCTATCTGGACACGCTGGGCCCGCTACGCCGTGGTGACGGTCGCGTACACACTACGTACAACCAGACCATCACGGCAACGGGGCGTCTGTCCTCGAGCGACCCGAACCTGCAGAACATCCCGACGCGCTCGGAGCTGGGTCGTACCGTCAAGACGGCGTTTTCGGCAGGCGAGGGAAGCGTCTTTTTGGCGGTGGACTACTCGCAGATCGAGCTGCGTCTGCTGGCGCATCTCTCAGGTGACGAGCACTTGGTGCGCGCCTTTAACGAGGGCGAGGACTTCCATGCCGAGACGGCGGCGCGCGTGTTCGGTGTGCCGGTGTCCGAGGTAACGCCCGACCTGCGCAGTCGCGCCAAGGCCGTGAACTTTGGCATCGTGTATGGCCAGCAGGCCTACGGCCTGTCGCAGTCGCTGCATATCTCGATGGCCGAGGCACGCGACATGATCGACCGCTACTACGAGGCCTACCCGGGCGTGCGTACGTTCCTCGACAACGTAGTGGCGCGCGCCAAGCAGACGGGCTACGCCGAGACCATGTATGGCCGCAGACGCCATATTCCCGAGCTCAAGGCCAAAAACCCGCAACTCCGCGGCTTTGGCGAGCGCACGGCCATGAACCACCCCATGCAGGGAACCGCCGCCGACATCATCAAGATCGCCATGGCCCGCGTAAGCCGCCGCCTGGAAGAGGAAGGCTTTGCCGCCCACATGATCCTGCAAGTGCACGACGAACTGGACTTTGAGTGCCCCATCGACGAAGTCGAGCGCCTAACCACCATGGTCCGCGACGTCATGGAACACGTAGTAGACCTCCGCGTCCCCCTAATCGCCGAAGCCAGCACCGGCATAACCTGGGCCGATGCCAAATAGGGAAGCGCCCACAACCCCAAGGTAACCAAAAGAAGAAGGGGGCTCCTTGCCAACAAGGAGCCCCCTTCATTCCAAACAATCAGCCAAGTATCTAGACGCCAAGACGCCATCCAGGCGGCAAGTAAGTCACCGCAGGACCTGGCCGGGCGAGGCGGGTAAGTTTTTCGTAGATTCCG
>CAUDDF010000016.1:0-41004 GCA_958448275.1 uncultured Collinsella sp. | reverse complement strand
GAGGAAGAGCTCGACCTTCTCCCTGCTGTACATGCGAACCTCCAGTCCGGACCGCTTCACGGTCCAACTTTCTGTCCGCACCCCCTCCCACTCTGAAGCGAAATTCTGGGACGCAGTTTCCGGTTGAGGGCCGATCCGGAAACTGCGTCCCACTCCGGGACTGGATTCCGGGACGTAGTTTCCGCCGAGGGCTCCAAAGGGAAAACGCATCCCATTCTGAGCGCCAAATCCGGGACGCAGTTTCCGTATGCGGAGGCGCTCCAAACAAAAGGCCCCGGCTCGCGATGGAGCCGGGGCCAAAGGCGCAGCATATGCAGTTGATGTTGAGCGCGAACAGCTCGTCAGCAATGGCTGTCCGCGCCCTACCCTACCCGCGGTTGCGGACGCGGCTGTAGGGCGTATCCACCATGGGCAGATTTGGACGCAGCTTGCCGTCAAACGTGCGGTAGGCGTTCTGTACGGCGGGCGCCGTGGGGATCGTTGCGATCTCGCCGATGCCCTTGCCGCCGTACGCCACAGGCAGCAGCTCGTCCTTCTCCACGTAAATGGCGTGAATATCCGGAATCTCGGGCGCACGGAACAACCCGAGCGTACCGTACCTTGCCTGGGGTACGCAGTCCTTGAGCGGCCAGTCCTCGGTAAGCGCATAGCCCATACCCATGAGCACGCCGCCTTCAATCTGACCCTGGATGGAGATGGGGTTGACCACCTTGCCGGAATCGTGCGCGGCATAGACCTCGCTCACGCGGCCGTCATCATCCAAAATGACCACATGCGTGGCAAAGCCGTAGCAGATGTGGCTCTTGGGGTTGGGAACGTCGGCGCCCAGCTTGTCGGTCGGCTCCAGGTACACGTAGCCAAACTCGCATCCCTCGAGCGCCTTGATGGCGGCCGCGGGATCCTGAGGATGCATACCCTGGCCGGCGACGAGCTCCTGCGTGCGCAGCTGATAGGCGCGACCGTCGTCGTACTCAATCTTGACGCCGTCACCATGGGCGCTCACCGGGGCGGCAGGCGCAGGCTTGCCGGCCTCGATGCCGACCATGGCATCGCGCAGCAGGAAGGCGGCACCGCGCACGGCCTCGCCGGTCACGACCGTCTGACGCGAGCCAGACGTGGTGCCGGAGTCGGGAGCGTTCTCGGTGGAGCACTCGCCGTTGGCAATGCAGCGAAGCGGCAGACCGCATGCCTCGGCAACGTCCTGCAAAAAGACGGTGTTGCAGCCCTGGCCGATGTCGGACGTGGCGGCATAGACCACGGCCACGCCGTCCTCGATGCGAATCTTGCAGCGGCCGGCATCGGGCAGGCCCACGCCCACGCCGGCGTTCTTCATGGCGCAGGCAATGCCGGCGTGTCCGGGATGCGCATAGTAGGCATCCTTGACCTCGAGCAGCGTCTCCTTCAGCGCCGTGGAGCAATCGGCAATTTGGCCGTTGGGCAAAACCTCGCCCGGCTCGATAGCGTTTCGGTAACGAATCTCCCACGGATCCAGGCCGACCTTCTCTGCCAGCAGGTCGATCAGGCTCTCGAGCGCAAACTCGGACTGGCAAACGCCAAAGCCGCGGTACGCGCCGGCGGGCGGGTTGTTGGTGTAGTAGCCAAAGCCGCGAATGTCGGTGTTCTGGTACTTGTAGGGGCCGACGGCATGCGTGCAGGCACGCTCGAGCACCGGGCCGCACAGCGACGCGTAGGCGCCGGTGTCAAAGTTGATCTCGCAGTCCAGACCGGTAAAGTTGCCCTCGGCGTCGCAGCCCAGCGTAAAGGTGCCGTCCATGGCGTGGCGCTTGGGATGGAACGCGAGCGACTCGGCGCGCGTGAGTTTGCACTTCACGGGACGCTGGAACTTATATGCGGCGAGCGCGGCCAGGTGCTGGATGGACACGTCCTCCTTGCCGCCAAAGCCGCCGCCCACAAGCATGGTCTCGACGACCACGCGCTCGGGCTCGTTGTCCCAGCCAAACATGTGGGCACACTCTTTGCGCGTGTCGTAGGCACCCTGGTCGGTCGACTGCACCTTGACGCCGTTCTTGTACGGGAAGGCGACGGCGCACTCGGGCTCCAAGAAGGCATGCTCGGTAAAGGGCGTGGTAAAGCGCTGCGTCACGGTAAACGCGCTTTCTGCCAGCGCCTTGGCGGCGTCGCCGCGCGTCACGTGACGGCTCTGGCACACGTTGTCCTTGAGCTCCACCGTGTTGCCAAAGGCAAAGAAGCTGTCGTGCAGGCGCGGGGCGTCGGCAGCCTTGGCCTCGACAATGTTGCGCACGGGCTCCAGCGGCTCGTAGTCAATCTTTACGAGCTTCTTGGCCTTCTCGAGCGTCGCCTCGTCCTCGGCAACCACCAGCACGATGGCGTCACCCACGCAGCGGGTGATATCGCCCTGGGCGATCATGACGTCCCAGTCCTGGATAAGGTGGCCGACCTGGTTGACCGGCACGTCCTCGGCGCGCAGGATGCCCACCACACCGGGCAGGGCCTCGGCCTTGGAGGTGTCGATGGAGAGCACGCGGGCGCGCGGATACTTGGAGCGCACGGCGCTGGCATAGGTCAGGCCCGGCTGATCGAGCTCGTCGATGTCGTCGGGATACTTGCCCTCGCCGAGCACCTTCTTGCGCACGTCGATACGGAAGGCGCGCTTGCCCACGCCGTAGTCATCGCCGCGCTCCAGGTCCTCATCGATCTGCTTTTCGCCGCGGAGCACCGCAGCGGCCAGCGAGATGCCCTCGATAATCTTTTTGTAGCCGGTGCAGCGGCAGACGTTACCGCGAATGGCGTACTTAATCTGCTCCTCGGTGGGCTCGGGGTCCTCGGCGATGAGCGCTGCGCCCGCCATGACCATGCCGGGAATGCAAAAACCGCACTGCACGGCGCCCACGGCGCCAAAGGCGTACACAAAGGCCTCGCGCACGTCCTCGGGCAGGCCCTCGACGGTTACGATGTTGCGACCGGCAGCAAGAGCAGTGGTCAGCACGCACGCCTTGACGGCCGCACCGTCCACATGGATGGTGCAGGTACCGCAAGCACCTTCGGAGCAGCCGTCCTTGGCGGAATGGATATGCAGGTCGTCGCGCAGGTAGCGCAGCAGCGGTTTATTCTCCGTCGTCGTGCGCTCGACGCCGTTAACGGTAAAAGTGAATTCCTGTGCCATGGTGATTCCCTTCTACACGCCGGCGGCGATGCCGGTGCGGTCGTGGATGGCGCCATGCGGGCAGACGACGGCGCACATGCCGCACGACAGGCAGTCCACGCCGTCGATATGGGCGCAGTTGTCCTCGATGCGGATAGCGCCGGCAGGGCACTTTTTAGCGCACATGCCGCAACCGATGCAGCTCGTGTCGCAGATCTTGCGAGCGATGGCGCCCTTATCTGTGTTGTTGCAGCGCACCAGAATGTTCTGGTAGCCGGGAACGAAGGCAATCACGCGCTGCGGGCACGCCATACCGCACAGGCCACAGCCCGTGCACTTGGAGCGATCCACGCGGGCGATGCCATCGACCAGCGCAATGGCGCCGTGGGGGCAGGCCGTGACGCAGGCGCCACAGCCAATGCAGCCTTCGCTGCAGCGGGCGTCGCCGCCTGCGGAAGCGCAACCACTTCCGCAGGCAACGTAGGCCACGTTATGTTGAATGGATTTGGCCATAAGAGACTCGCCTATTTCTTAAGAAGGTACGAATAGTTGTCGCGCACGGCCCTGATGGTCAGGCGGACGGCCTCGGGAAGACCGGTGTTGACGGCATCGACCGAGACGGTGCGGACCGTGCCGGCGACGCGGACCTTAAAGTGGTCCTCGTCCACGGCCAGGAAGCCCTCGTTCTCGGAGTTCTCCATGTCCTGCTCGCTCCAGAACAGGGTGAGCTTGTCCTTGTAGGGACGACCCTCCTGGTAGGGGCAGAACACGGCGCAGTTACCGCACTCGTTGCACATGCCGTCGACATGGACGACCTGATGCTTGGCCAGGCCCGGCACCTTAATTGCCACGTTGGCGCGGTTGGGGCACACGTCGCAGCAGACCTCGCACACCGAGCCGCAGCCCAGGCAGCGGGTCTTGGTGCAGTTGCGCTTGTCGCGGCACAGCGACCCCTTGCGCTCGTAGCAGGTGTCCTCGCGGCCGGCCTGCTCGTTGCAGTCGGCGTACTTGTTAAAGTCCACGCCGGCGATGGCACGGGCGACCTCCGCGGCGTCGGCGATAGCCTCGACCACGGTGGCAGGACCGCGACGGCAGTCGCCCGCAGCCCAGACGCCCTCAACGCCGGTGGAGGTGGCGGCAAGACGGCCGCGACGGTCGTGCTCGACGCCCGCGGCATCGTAAAGGCTGGCATCGATGCCCTCGCCCACGGCGCAGATCACCGTGGTGGCGGAAAGCTCGACGGTCTCGCCCGTGGCGACGGGACTGCGACGGCCGCTTGCATCCGGCTCGCCGAGCTCCATAACGTCGCAGGTCAGCACGGAGCCGTTGAGCGCCTTGGGCGCCAGCAGCTCGCAGAACTCAACGCCGTCGGCAAGAGCAAGATCGAGCTCTTCCTCGTCGGCGGGCATCTGCTTCTTGGTGCGGCGATACACCAGGCGCACGTTCTTCACGCCGGCCAGGCGCTTGGCCACGCGGGCCGCGTCCATGGCGGTGTTGCCGGCGCCAATGACCACGACGTCCTCGCCCAGTTCGAGTTTCTCGCCCTTCTTGGCGGCCTCGAGGAACTCCAGCACATCGAGCTCGGCACCCTCGCCCAAGCCCGCAGAGCCGGGCATCCAGGCACCGGTGGCCACGACCACGTCAGTAAAGCCTTGAGCCTTGAGTTCGTCGATGGAATCAACGCGAGCGTTGAGCTGCACCTTGGCGCCAAAGGCCAGGCAGAGCTCGGCATCGTGGGAGATATCGTCGCTGGCGATACGGAACTCGGGGATCACGTGACGGACCACGCCGCCGAGAGAGTCGCGGGCCTCGAAGATGGTGACGGGCACGCCGGCACGCGTCAGGAAGAACGCCGTCGCCAGGCCGGCCGGGCCGCCGCCGATAACGGCAACGTTGCGCTCGCCGTCGTTTGCGATGGCCTGGGCGCGCAGCTTGGGCAGCACGGCGGTCATGGCCTCGCGGGCGGCCTTGAGCTTGCTGGCGCGAATCTGGGCGCCCTCGGGCTCGTAGAACGCACGCTCGCAGGCACGGCCGCAGGGATGCGGACAGATGGTGCCGGTAATGAACGGCAGGGCGTTGCGCTCGATGATAATGTTGAGCGCGTCCTCGTAGCGACCCTCGTCAACAGCCGCCAGGTAGGCGGGAATATCCTGCTGGATGGGGCAGCTCGTGCGGCACGGCGTGGTAAAGCAGTCGGAAAGCGGGCTCTTACCGGCGACCTTGCGATCGGGCAGCGGGCGCAGCGGCTTCTTATAGAGCGGGTTGGTAAGCGAATCGACCTGGATCGCGGTCACGGCGTCGAGAGAGACACCCTCAAACGGCTTGCCGTCCAGATCGGTAAACTCGCCGGCCATCTGGCTAAAGCGCTCGTAGCCACCAGGCTTGAGCACGTCGGTCGCCAGGGTGACGGGCCAAATGCCGGCATCGTACAGGGCGCGGATGTTGTAGACCGTAGCACCGCCGGAGTAGCTGATGCGCAGCTTGCCATCGAACTGCTCGGTAATGCGGCGGGCGGCCTCGATGGTCAGCGAGAACAGCGAACGGCCCGACATGTACATCTCGGTGGAGGGCAGCTCGTTCCTCGTCACATCGACGGGGAAGGTGTTGGTGAGCTTGACGCCAAACTCCAAACCGCGCTCGGCGCACAGGGCAATCAGGCGCTCGAACATGGGCACGGCATCGGCCCACTGCAGGTCCTCGCGGAAGTGCGTGTCATCGAAGACGATGTAGTCAAAGCCCAGCTCGTTGAGGCGCTGGCGGGCAAACTCATAGCCCAGCAGCGTGGGGTTGCACTTGATGTAGGTGTTGAGGCCCTTCTCGGTGATGAGGTAGGTCGCGATGCGCTCGATCTCGGCGGGCGGGCAGCCGTGCAGCGTGGACTCGGTAATGGAGTTGGAGACGCGCGCCGGGATGGACTCGACAAACGCAGCATCGACATGCTCAAACTTGTCCAGGTTAGCGAGCGCCCACGTGCGGCACTCGTTCCAAACCTCGGAGCCGCTGGCGTCCTTCATGCCCTCAATGTACGCATCGACCTTGGGGCTCTTAATGCCCTCCAGGTCATAGCCCACCGACATGTTAAAGACAAAGCCGTCCGGGCTGCCCAGGCCGTACTCGCGAGCGATCAGGTGGCAGGCGAACCATGCCTTCACGTACTCGGCAAAGGCCTGCGGAACCTCGAGCTCGGTCGACCACTCGCAGTTGTAGCACTCGTCCTGCGCCACAATGCAGGGCTTGTTAACGCACTTGGAGAGCTCCTCGCCGTCCATAACCTGAACGGTCTTAAGCTCAAAGAAGCGGGAACCAGCCACATAAGAGGCCACGATGTTCTGGGCCAGCTGCGTGTTGGGACCGGCGGCCGGGCCAAACGGAGTCTCGATGCGCTCGTCAAAAATGGGAAGCGCACCCTCCTGGTTGGTCGTGACCATCTTGCGCACGCCAAAGACGGCGCCCTGAGTCTTGTGCTCCTCGATGATCCAGTTCATCAGCTGCGAAAACGGGATCGGCCTCATGATGTCGCTCATAATGAGCTCCTCTCTGTAACGCCCGGCGAGACCGCGCGGCGGGCGCAAATACGGTGTAGCGCTAGCACAGCGCCGGCGACCCCGCGGAGGCCGCCTATACGCGCGTCGGATGCGGCGAAACATCCGACGCGCGTGAATCTACTTGTAATTAGTAGGCGCGATCGTTGAGCGTGCTCCAGAGCTTCTTGGACTCAGCCATGGTCCACGCGTTGATCTTGTCCTCATCAATCCCAACGAACTCGCGATCCTTGTACAGGACGCGGCCGTTGATGATGGTGGTGCGGCAGTTTTTGCCCATCATGCCAAAGAGCATGTGGCCGTCGATGTTCTCCTCGCTCAGCGGCGTAAAGGGCTTGTAGTCCATGACGATGACGTCGGCGGCAGCGCCGGCCTCGAGCACACCGAGCTTGCGATCGAAGTACTTGCTCGCCATCTTGGCGTTGTTCTCGAACAGCATGGTCATGGCCTCGCACCAGCCCACGTTGGGCATGGCGGCGTTGTGGCGCTGAATGATCAGGAAGACCTTAAGGCTCTCGAGCATATCGTGGGTGTAGGCGTCGGTACCCATGCACACAGGAATGCCGCGGCGGAAGAATTCGAGCACGGGGGCGCAGCCCACGGCGTTGCCCATATTGGATTCGGGGTTGTTGACGAGCCAGGTGCCGGACTCCTTGACGATATCCATCTCGGCAGGCGTCACGTGGATGCAGTGGCCCAGCATGGTGTCGGGACCCAGCAGGTTGTGCTGCAGCAGGCGCTCGACGGGGCTGATGCCACCGCGGTTGAGGCGGGAATCCCACACGTCGTTCATGCCCTCGCACACATGGATGTGGAAGCCGGTCAGGCCGTTGTTGGCCTCAGCCATCTTGTCCATGGTCTCGTCCGACAGCGTAAAGGTGGCGTGACCGCCAAACATGGCGGCGATCATGTGGTTGTCGTTATCGCGACGCTCCTTGGCGGCCCACTGGGCGAACTCGGCGTTCTCGGCAATGGCCTGGTCGCATTTTTCCTGGCCGCGGCGATCGGAGACCTCGTAGCACAGGCACGAACGCATGCCCAGCTCCTGAGCGGCGTCCTTAATGGTAAAGAGGCTCCCCGGGATCTCGCAGAAGCTCGCGTGGTGATCGAAGATCGTGGTGACGCCATCGCGGATGGAGTCCAAGATCGTGGCGTAGGCGCTGGCCTTGGTGCCGCCGAGCGTCAGGTTGTCGTCGATCTTCCACCACTGCTGCTCAAGATTCTCCAGGAAGTTGGTGGGGTTGCAGCCCTTAATGGCAAGGCCGCGGGCCAGACCCGAGTAGATGTGAGTGTGGCAGTTGATGAGTCCGGGCATGATGAGGTTGCCCCGGGCGTCGACGTACTCGGCATCCGGGTACTTGGCCTTGAGCTCGCACTCGGGGCCCACTTCGACGATCGTATCTCCGTCAATGGCGACCGCACCGTTGGGGATGAACGGGGCCTGAGCGTTGCGGGTAAAGACGGAACCGTTAGCGACCAGAAGCATGGATGCTCCCTTCAACATCAGAGGCGGGGTTTGACACCTCTGACATGGCGGAGTGCGAAGCGCCGGCCTACACCGGAAACGGGCCCTCTCCCGTCAACGCTTCACCAAAGGGACAAGCCCTTTGAAGTGCGGCTTGGCGCCGCATGGCGTCGGCGGACGAGGCGATGCGTCCGCCGACGAATAGCACCGAATTGGTTACTTCTTGCTCTCGGGCAAGACCAGATCCACGGCGGCATCCTTGGCGGCATCGATGTGCTGAGCCACGACCGGCGTCTGCGGAAGGATCAGGTTAAGGACAATGGCCATGATGGCGGTGGGGGTCACGGCATTGGAGCCGATGACGGTGGACACCCAGGCAGGCATACCCTCGCCGGCAAGGCAACCGCTGGCCATCCAGATACCCAGGCCAAAGACGACGGAGGTGCCGACGATGGTGGTAGTGCGCTGCGTGAGGCCCTCGCGGGTGAACATGCGCACGCCGTTCATGGTGATGGTGCCAAAGACGCCGACGGTCGCGCCGCCGATGACGGGCTGCGGGATAGCGGAAAGGACGGCAGAGAGCTGCGGGAACAGACCGGCGATGGCAAAGACGGCCGCGATGATCACAAAGACCCACTTGTTGACGACCTTGTTGGAGCAGATGATGCCCACGTTCTGGCCAAGGGCGCTGGTGGGAAGACCGCCCAGCAGGCCGCCGACCATAGAGGTGAGGCCCTGGGACACGATAGCGCCGGAGAGCTCGCGCTCGGTGGGCATACGGTCGATGGAGCCCAGGCAGGCGGCGGAGACGTCACCGATAACCTGGATGGCAACCATGGGGAACACGACGGCGAGGGTAATGCAGACCTCGGGATCAAACTCGAGCGCGTAGGGCATGAGCTTGGGAAGGGCGAAGACCTGAGCGGTAGCGACGCTGGAGAAGTCGATCATGCCAAAGGGAATCGAAATGATCATGCCGACGATCATGCCAAAGAACACGGATCCCAGCTTGAGCGTACCCTTGCCAAAGTTGGCGAGCGCAAAGACCACGGCGAAGGTGATGAGAGCGACGCACCACGCCTGCGGGGTGCCCCACAGCGGCGTGCCCATGCCACCGGCCATGTACTTAACGGCCGTGGGATAAAGAGAGACGCCAATGGAGAAGATGACCGTACCGGTCACGACAGGCGGGAACAGCCACTTGATCTTGCTGTAAGCCAGACCAAAGAGGACCGCGACGGCGCCGCCGACGATCTCGCCGCCCAGCAGTGCACCAAAGCTAAAGCCCGAGGCACCCATGGCCTGCAGGGCCGGCAGGAACGCGAACGAAACGCCCATGACGATGGGCAGGCCGCCGCCGATGCGACGGAAGGGAGCGAAGGCCTGAAGGGCCGTATCGATTGCCGAAAGAATGAGCGCGACCTGGATGATGTCGGTGCTCTGCTGGCTATTAAAGCCGTAGACGCCGGCCATGATGACCGCCGGGGTAATGATGCCGGCAAACGATGCCAGTACGTGCTGAAGGGCACACGGGATCATTTCCTTAACGGGAGGCATGCCTTCGCGAGTGAACAGGGCTTCAGTGCCGTTCGTAACCGTCTCCTGGGTCATTTGACCACCAATCCTCGAAATAGTTGTTTTCGCATCTAACGCTCTATTGTGACGCAGTGCGGGGTTGAGGTTGTGCCTTCGTTGGATATCGTATTAAAGATGATTCTCATTCTCAATAATAATTTTTTGTTATCAGACTATTCTTAAGCTGAGACAATGCATTTCCGCAGGTCAGGAAAGTGTCTAGTCAAAATAACATCTAACTTTTCTTTTGGTCGACCGTTTACCGCCAAATTCCTACCGTTCGTCTGTATTACGCAATGTACCTGCGAATATGCGAGATGAGGAATGGCGTGTTACCATGAGAAAAAATTGTTATGAACATTTCCGATTTCACCCCAAGGAGTTGCCCGTGAACGAGACCGTACGTCGCTTTTTGCCGATGGTCGATTTCCTGGAGCAGATACTCGGTAAGAACAGCGAAATCGTGCTGCACGATTTCTCGGATCCCGACCATGCCATCGTCGATATTCGCAACGGCATCGTGAGCGGCCGTAAGGTCGGCGGTCCCGCCACCGATCTGGCACTCAAGATCATGCACGATGCCAAGTATCGCGACCTGCCGTTTATTACGGGCTACGAGGGGCGCGGTGCCGGTGGCAAGACGCTGGAGTCGGCGACGTACTTTATCCGTGAGGGTGACGAGATCGTCGGTATGCTCTGCGTCAACACCGACCTCTCGACCGTGCGCTCCATCAACGCCATGGCGCAGCAGCTCATGGCATGCTTCGACGCGGCGCCGACGCGCACGGAGCCCGCGTCTATCGAGGTCGAAAGCCTTTCGGAGTCCACGCAGGAGCTCATCGACCGCAGTATTGCCGAGCTGCTGAGCGCGCGCGGGCTGGATGTAGCGTCGCTTGGTCAGAGCGACCGCGTGGACGTCATTCGCCACCTCAACGGCAACGGGGTGTTCATGCTCAAGGGTGCCGTGGCCTGCGCCGCCACCGCGTTGGGCATCTCGGAGCCCAGCGTCTACCGCTACCTGCAAAAAGTTCGCAAGGAGGGCTAAACCTGACCCCTTGGGGACAGAGGGAAACGGATCATTTTTGTCGCATTGCTTGACAAAAGACCCTGCAGCTCGCACTGCAGGGTCTTTTTGCATGTCATATTAAATTGTTGCCAACGCCTTAGAGAGCGGCGGCGACTTCGATCTCGACCAGACCGCCGGCCGGAAGGGCGGCAACCTGGAAAGCGCTGCGCGCGGGGAACGGGGCCTCGAACTTGGAGGCGTAGATCTCGTTCACGGCAGCGAAGTCGGCAATGTCGGCCAGGTAGACCGTGGTCTTGACGACATCGGCAAAGGTGGCGCCGGCAGCGGTCAGCAGGGCCTCGACGTTAGCAAGGGACTGCTTAGCCTGGGCCTCGACGCCCTCGGGCATCTTGCCGGTTGCGGGATCGATACCCAGCTGGCCGGACAGGAACACCATGTTGCCGGCCTGGATGCCGGGGGAATATGGGCCGATGGCTGCAGGTGCGTTATCGGAAGACACGACGGTCTTGCTCATGTTTTTCTCCTTACGATCAGATAGAGAGCGTGAGCGCGGCGTTCGCACCGGGAGGCACAATTCGGTCTGAACACCGCGCTTGATTTGGGATAGTACTCAAGGTTTCCGCGCGATGCAAGATTATTATCACGTTGCGAGAATAATTTATCGCCCAACGGCGCCTGTCGGCCGCTGAACGGCACGACCGGACGGTGAAGCTCAAAATAATCCGTTTCCCTCCGTCCCCCATGGATCACCTGATCCACTGGGGACGGAGGGAAACGGATTATTTTTGCTGCAAGGGCTGCTGAAGACTTTATCCTGCTTGGGCCACAGGGCTCGTCCATCGCGACGGCGCCACTATACTTTTGAGTATCTGAGCATTTTGAAAGGCAGGATATGACCGCAACCGCCAGTCGAACCACCAACCGCAGACCCGAGCTTTTGGCGCCCGCCGGAGGGCCCGAACCCTTTGCCGCCGCACTAGCCGCCGGGGCAGACGCCATCTACTGCGGCATGGGCAGCTTCAACGCCCGCCGCAAGGCCACCAACTTTACCGACGAGGCCTTTGAGCAAGCCTGCCGTGCCGCGCATCTAGCCGGGTCGCGCGTCTACGTCACGGTCAACATCGTCATCAAGCAGTCCGAGATGGGCGATGCGCTGCAACTCATCCATCGCTGCTCCACGCTGGGCGCCGACGCCTTTATCATCCAGGACTGGGGCCTGTTCTTTGAGGTCAAGCGCACCATGCCCGGCATCGAGACGCACATCTCAACCCAGGCGAACATCCATGACGACCGCGGAACCCTTTGGTGCCGCGAGCAGGGCGCCGACCGCGTAACCTTGTCGCGCGAGCTTTCCATCGACGAGATTGCCGCCATTCACGATGCCGTGCCCGATGTGGACCTTGAGGTCTTTAGCCATGGCGCCATCTGCTTTTGCTACTCGGGCCTGTGCCTGCTTTCGAGCTTTGCCATGGCGGGACGATCGGCCAACCGTGGCATGTGCGCCCAGCCCTGCCGCCTGCCCTACGAGCTGATCGACGAGAACGGTCGCGCGCTCTCCCCCGCCGGCCGCGAGCGTGCGCTATGCCCGCGTGACACCAACACTTCACAGCTTGTTCGCCGTCTGCATGACGCCGGCGCCGCGTCGCTCAAGCTCGAGGGCCGCATGAAGGCGCCCGATTACGTGTACTCCATCGTTGATGTGTATCGTCACGAAATTGACGACATGCTATCCGGAGCCACCGTTGCCAAGGACGAGGAATCCGCCCGCCAGCGCCAGCTCAAGCGTTGCTTCAACCGAGACTTTACGCATGCCTATCAGGACGGCACCTCTGGCGACGAGATGATGAGCTATGAGCGTTCCAACAACCGCGGCCAGATCGTGGGCACGGTGCTGGGCAGCCGCCCGGTCAACCGCGATGTGCGCGGCCTCAAGCCCGACGACCGTCGTCGCCGTGCTGCCATCGCCCGCATTGAGCTGTTTGAGCCCGTGGGCAAGGGCGACTTGCTGGAGCTTCGCCACGACGACGAATTCGACCAGTTCCTGACCACCATTGCCGCCGATGATGCCGCCGCCGGTGACATCATCGAATGTCGCGTGCCCCGCAGCATGCCCGAGGGCTGCCGCGTCCGCGTGATTCGCAGTCAGCGTGCCATCGACGCCGCCGGCGCCGCGCTCAAGCGCGACGTGCTGCGACGCCGAGCTGTTGATGTGTCTGTCGTGGCGCGCCTGGGCGAGCCGTTTACCGTCGCACTCACCTGCTGTGACAACCCCGCGCTCACCGCCACCGCCACAGGCTTCACCGTCGAGGCAGCCAAGACCCGCGCCGTCGAGGCGGCAGACCTGGTTGAGCATGTGGGCCGCATGGGCTCCTCGCCCTTTGAGGCTGCGAGCTTTGACGTTTCGCTCGACGCCGGCTGCGGTATGGGCTTCTCCGCCGTGCACAAGGTGCGCGCCGCTGCCTGTAAAGCATTGGAGGAGGCCATTCTGGCGCCGTACGAGGAGCGCGCGAAAACGCTCGAGTTGCCGGTGCTCGACAAATGTACGCGCGCCATGCCCGAGCATTACCGCGATGAGCCGCAGATCTGCGCCGCCGCCACCACGCTCGAAGCCGCCGAGGCAGCTCGTGCCGAGGGCGCCACGCGCATCTACATGACCACCGATGCGCTCGAGGCCGCCAGTGTCTCCCCCGCCGACGCATTTGGGCAGGGCATCGTGCCTGTACTCGACGAGGTCTGCCGAGCCGTCGATCACAAGCGCGTCGATCCCTGGATCAATGCCGGAGCCACCGTCGCCGTCGGCAACATCTCCGAGCTCGCCGTAGCCGCGCATGCCGGCGCCACAGCCGAGATTCGCTCTTGCCTGCCGGTGCACAACACGCCCTGCATGGAGGCACTTGCCGAACGCGGAGCCGGTGCGTTTTGGCTCTCGCCCGAAATCACGCTCGACGAGATCGTCTCGCTTGGCACCTCCGCGCCCGCAGCCCTGGGCATCACCGTTTTCGGCCGCCCGCGCGTCATGACAAGCGAGCATTGCATTCTGCAGGTTGCCAACGGCTGCATCCACGATTGTGCCAACTGCCGCCTGCGTACCCGCAAGCTCTCGCTCAAGAATATCGACGGCAAGGTCATGCCGGTGCGTACCGACATCCACGGCCGCTCTCGCCTGTACGATGCCTACCCCATCGACCTCACGCCACAGGTTCCTCAGCTGCTCGATGCCGGCGTGCGTCGTCTCATGGTGGACGGAACGCTGCTCGAGACGGATGAGGTGGGCCGTGCCGTCGCCCGTGTCCGTCGTGCCGTCGAAGCAGCGCAGGCCGGCCGCAAGCCCGCCGCCCGCCTACGCGGGGCGACCTCGGGCTGCATGTTTGTGGGAATCAGCTAACCGAAAGGCTTACACGTGAACGAAGAACCTCAAGTCCTCTACTGCGACGCCTGGCTCATGGCCATCGACAAGCCCGCCGGCATGATCGTCCACGGCGACGGCACCGGCGAGCGCACGCTCACCGACTACGCCAGCGACCTGCTGCTGGCGATGGGCGACGGCTTTGCCGCGACCGACATGCAGCCGCTCAACCGCCTGGACCGCGACACCACCGGCGTGGTGCTGTTCTCGCTCGACAAGCAGACGCAGCCCGCCTTTGACCAGATGGTGATCGACCACGCTTTCGAAAAGCACTATCTGGCGCTCGCCGAAGGCAAAATCGACTGGAACGAAAAGCTCATCGACAAGCCCATCGCTCGCGACCGTCACGACAGCCGCAAGATGCGCGTCGGCGCCAGCGGCAAGCCGTCGCAGACGCGCGTGAAGGTGCTCAAGCGCCTCAAGAGCCGCCGAGGCCTGCCCATGCGTTCGTATATCGATGTCGAGCTGCTCACCGGCCGCAAGCATCAGATTCGCGTGCATCTGGCCAGCGAGCATCACCCCCTAGTTGGCGACGACCTGTACGGCACGCCGCGCCCCTGTGGCCTGATGCTCCACGCCCACAGCGTGTCCTTTACGCATCCCGTAACCGGCGAGCACATCCACATCGAAGCCCCCTGCCCCTGGGAGCCCTAAACCACCACAATGGGGACAGGCACCTTTGTGGTGGTTTTGCCGCAATGGCTCAGCCGCGGTCCCAAAACGTCTCGATCTGTAACAGTTAAAACCCATTTTCCGGTCTATCTGTTACAGATCGAGACATTCAAATCCCCCTCAAGGGAAAATCTCAATCTGTAACAATAACTCGGCAAAATCGGTCCCAGCTGTTACAGATTGAGACAAAGGGACGGCGCGGTTCGGAAGTATCTCAATCTGTAACACCTAGCCCACTTTTAACGGCCTAGTTGTTACAGATTTAGACTAAACCGGCAGATAACGAAAACGACAACACCCGTGATGGACGTTGCCGCTTTTCTATTGAGAAAACTACTCGGTTTTCGTTACTAACCACCACAGCGGGGACAGGCACCTTAGTAGTGGTTATGGCCTTGTCCTGTCGCTAGACCGTGATGACGTTGTCCATCGACTGGTACTTGGCTGGCACCTCACCCGCGGTAATAATCGTTGCGTCACGGAAGTCCGCGAACTTGACGGGCGCCACCATACCAAATTTACTGGCGTCCGAGATTACGAAGCGCTTGGCTGTATGACGCATCGAGATGCGCTTTACTTGCGCTTCCTCGATATCGGGCGCCGTGAAGCCCTGCTCGGCGGCAATGCCGTTAGAGCCCCAAAAGCCACAGTTGAAGTTGTAGCGGTCTAAGGTTGCCAAGGCATCGGGGCCAACGAGCGCCTCGGTCTCGGGTTTGAGCTCGCCGCCCAACACCACGGTACGCATGCCGCGCAAAGCAAGGCGCTGAGCATGGAGCACGGAATCGGTCACATAGGTGACATCTTCAAGGTGTGGAAGATGCTCGATGAGCCTGAGCGTCGTCGAGCCCGAGTCGATGTATACAAAGCTCTCAGGCTCCACAAGCGCCGCCGCGCGGGCGCAGATACGCTCCTTGTCATCGTTATGGAGGTCGCTGCGCTCATGAAGCGTTAGGTCGCGCGTCACGTGCGCGCGCTCAAGACTCGTCGCTCCACCATGGACCTTGGCGATGCGGTGCGCTCGGTCGAGCGTCTGCAGGTCGCGCCGAATGGTAGACGCCGTCACGCCCAAGGCTTCGGCAAGCTCCAGCACGGTAACCGAGCCAGCCTGCTGCACCATCGACACAATCGCGTTGAGCCTATCTTCCGCAAGCATCGCTTACTCCTCCTCGGGGTACACGACTCCCCAATCGGCGCGAAGCCTGGTCATAAGCTCCATAACATCAGAAGCATAGCCCAGAAGCTCGCACTTCGAATCATCGCCGGCAACGGCCTTCTCCAGGTCGGCCATCTCGTAGCACAGAGCGTATGCCTCGGTGCCAGCGTGGACCTCCTCACGACGACCGTCCGCAGTCCACACGATGGTCGCATGGTCGGCGCGCGGATACTCGTTGACCTCGATATAGCACTTGTCGAAGCTGATAACCGAGCGCTTGGGCTGCTTGGAGTGGAGCGTAAGGCTCACCACGCCCAGCTGCTGCTCGGCGTTACGGCAGACAATGCCACCCGCGACGTCAACGCCAGTCTCGCAGGTATTGCCCAGAGACACGACCTCGGCGGGTTGGCTGGCCATAAACAGGCGCATGACAGACAGGGCATACACGCCAATGTCGAGCATGGCGCCGCCAGCGAGACTACGGTTGTAGAAGCGGTTGGTCAGGTCGCCGTACTCCTTATAGCTGCCAAAGTTGAGCTGGGCGAGGTTCATGCGTCCAAAGTCGCCGGCATCCATGCGACGGCGCAGCTCCTGATACAGCGGCATGTGAAGCACCGTGGTGGCATCCATAAGGACCACGTTGTGCTCGTCGGCGATGGCACGGGCCTCGTCGAGCTCGGCAGAGTTGAGGGTAATGGCCTTCTCGCAGAGCACGTGCTTGCCGGCGGCCAGCGCGGCACGCAGGTAAGTGATGTGAGTGTTGTGCGGCGTGGTGATATAGACGGCATCGATGTCCGGATCGGCGTAGAGGTCCTCGACCGTCTCGTACACCTTCTCGACGCCATACTTCTCGGCAAAAGCTTGGGCCTTGGACAGCGTACGGTTGGCGACGCCCGCAAGCTTGCGACCGGCAAGAGCGAGAGACTGGGCCATCTGGTTGGCGATAACGCCGCACCCGATCACAGCCCAACGAAGCTCGGGAGCCGTAAAGATATCATCGGGGAATGGCTTGTCCTGGACCGAAGCAAACGCTGCTTTTGCGGCTGCCGCGGAGTCGAGTGGAGCCTGCTTAGAATCTGCCATATGTGCCTCCTGAGTCATCGGAAGTTCTTCATTTCCAACAGCCTTATATTCGCACAAATGCGCGCGCATTTGCTTGTATTTGCGTGTTTGTTTGTTTATCGGTCATTATTTAGCCATATTTTGCACATTTTTACGCGGTCATACGCATTAACACGCAATGCTATGCGCGATAATGCGCATGCGAGGATCCTTGTAAAGGATAAAGAAGCGGAACACCAAAGCCCAAAAAGGCAGAGCAGGCTGTCTTACTCTTCCCCTCTAGGGGCATCAGGCATCAATGGACCGTCCCAAACTGCCGACACATGGGGACTGTCCCCGACTACTCATTTAAGTCTGTCCCCAATGAGTGCAATCACTCATTTAAGCCTGTCCCCAAGAATGTGTGCTGCTTTCGTTGCAAGACTGTCCCCATCGACTGGTCGTTTAAGAACGTCCCCAACGACTACTCATTTAAGTCTGTCCCCAATGAGTAGGGATAGAAAAAGGCCCGGGTGCCGTGGGGCATCCGGGCCTTTGCTAGCAACTTGATGTTGCGGGCAGCTTAGAACTTGTGGCCGCACTTCTTGCAGACGCGCAGCTTGTTCTTGCCGTCCTTCTCGTGACCGACGCGGGTAACCTTACCGCACTCGGGGCAAACGAGATTGACGTTGGAGGCGTCGATGGGGGCCTCCTGCGAAACGATGCCGCCCTGCTGGTTGGCAGCGTTGGGCTTGACGGCCTTCTTGACGACCGAAACGCCCTCGACAACGACCTTGTTCTCGGCGGGGAGAGCACGCAGGACAACGCCCTGCTTGCCGCGATCCTTACCAGAGAGAACCTGGACCTTATCGCCCTTCTTGATATACATATATCTCCCCTAACTACAGGGTCTCGGGAGCGAGCGAGACGATCTTCATGTACTTCTTGTCACGAAGCTCGCGAGCGACGGGCCCGAAGATACGGGTGCCGACGGGCGAACCATCGTTATTGATGACAACGCAGGCGTTCTCATCAAAGCGAATGTAGGAGCCATCCTTGCGGCGGATCTCCTTAACGGTGCGAACGACGACGCAACGGACAACGTCCTTCTTCTTGACGTTGGCGCCAGGGGTAGCCTCCTGGACAGCACCGATGAACACATCGCCGATGCCTGCATAACGACGCTTGGAACCGCCAAGCACCTTGATGCAGCGAATCTTGCGAGCGCCGGAGTTGTCGGCGACGTTCAGCATGGTTTGCATCTGAATCATGGTAGATGTTCCTCCGAACTAAGAACCGAAGAGAGGTGCGCAGCCTTTATGCGGCCCGTGGTATGCAAGCCAGGCATACGCACATCTTCGGAAACGTACAAGTCGTAAGAGCGACTGCTTATTTAGCGCGCTCGACGACCTCGATGAGGCGCCAACGCTTCATCTTGGACATAGGACGGGTCTCCATAACGCGGACGGTGTCGCCCACGCCAGCCGTGCACTCCTCGTCGTGAGCGTGCAGCTTCTTGGAGCTGGTCATCATCTTGCCGTACTTGGGGTGACGCTTGCGCTCGGTGATGGTGACAACAATGGTCTTGGCACCGGAGACGGAGGTAACGACACCCGTACGGACCTTACGCGAGTTACGCGAATCAGTCATGTTCTCTCCTTAGGTCCTACTCGGCGACAGCGGACTTCTCCGCTGCGATCTCGCGGGCGCGCTGCTCCGTGAGGACGCGAGCGATGTCCTTCTTCACGGTGTTGACGCGAGCGGTGTTGTCCAGCTGGCTGGTGGCCATCTGGAAACGAAGGTTAAAGAGCTCGGCGCGCATTTCCTTCAGCTTCTCAACGAGCTGAGCGTCCGAGAGCTCACGAATCTCTGCGGGCTTCATTAGTTCTCCTCCTTGGCGGCGGCGGCGTCCTCAGCAGCCCACTTGGCCTCGAGAGCGGCCTCCTCAGCCATCTCCTTCTCGATGCGCTGCTCAGCGTTCTTAGCAGCAACAATCTTGGTCTTGATGGGGAGCTTGTGCTGCGCAAGACGCAGAGCCTCGCGAGCGACCTCCTCGGGAACACCCTTGACCTCGAACATGATGCGGCCGGGCTTGACGACGGCCACCCACTCCTCGGGGTTACCCTTACCAGAACCCATGCGAGTCTCGGCAGGCTTCTTGGTGATGGGCTTATCGGGGAAGATCGTGATGTAGACACGACCGCCACGCTTCATGTAGCGGGTCATGGCAATACGAGCGGCCTCGATCTGACGGTTGGTGATCCAATGGGCCTCGAGAGCCTGGATACCAAACTCGCCGAAATGCAGCTCGGTATTACCCTTGGCCTGGCCCTTCATGGAGCCACGCTGCACCTTGCGGTGAAGAATACGCTTAGGGGCAAGCACTACTGACCCCTCCTCTCGGAGTTACGACGACGAGGACGGGAAGAGCCCTCGAGTGCAGGGTTGGGAACAGGCTGGCCCGGGAGCTTCTCGCCCAGGTAAATCCAGACCTTCACGCCGCAAGCGCCCATGGTGGTGCTGGCGACAGCCGTGCCGTAGTCGATCTTGGCACGGAGGGTGTGCAGAGGCACGCGACCCTCGCGGTACCACTCACGACGGCCCATCTCGGCACCGCCGAGACGACCGGAGCACTGGATACGGATGCCCTTAGCGCCGGCCTTGCGGGCGGACTGGACAGCCTTGCGCATAGCGCGACGGAAGGCAACGCGGCCCTCGAGCTGCTCGGCGATAGACTGAGCAACGAGGTTGGCGTCGAGCTCGGGGCGCTTGATCTCGACAACGTCGACGGAGAGCTGGCCCTTGGAGACGCCAGCGACCTTCTCGAGCTCGGTACGGAGGGTATCGATCTCGGCACCCTTCTTACCGATGACAACGCCGGGGCGAGCGGTGAGGATGATGACCTTCACCTTGTCGCCAGCGCGCTCGATCTCGACGCGGGAGACAGCTGCGCGGGAAAGACGCTTCTCGAGGTACTTACGAATCTCAAGATCGTTACCGAGGGTCTTAGCGTAATCCTTCTCTGCGAACCAGCGGGAGCGCCAGTTCTCGGTGATGCCAAGACGGAAGCCGGTGGGGTAGACTTTCTGACCCATACAGCTTTACGCCTCCTTTCGAGGAGCAACGACGACGGTGATGTGGGAAGTACGCTTCAGAATGCGAGAAGCGGAACCCTTGGCGCGGGGACGGATGCGCTTAAGCGTCGGACCCTCGTCAACATAGGCAGCGGCGACAACCAGGTTGTCGGCACGCAGACCGTTGTTGTTCTCGGCGTTCGCAACGGCGGAACGGAGAACCTTCTCGACATCCACGGCGACGGCGCGGTCGCAGAAGTGGAGGATGTCGAAGGCCTGAACGACAGGCTTGCGGCGGATCAGATCGACCACCAGGCGGGCCTTGCTGGGGGAAACACGCACGTACTTAGCGACGGCGCGAACCTCGGTGGCCTCAGTTTCAATAGACTTAGTTGCCATTTACGGTTAACCCCCTATTTGGCCTTGTGGCCACGGAACGTACGAGTCGGCGCGAACTCGCCGAGCTTGTGACCAACCATGGACTCGGTAACATACACGGGCACATGCTTGCGGCCGTCGTGGACGGCGATGGTGTGACCAACCATCTCGGGGAAGATGGTGGACGCGCGGGACCAGGTCTTCACGACGTCCTTCTTGCCAGCCTCGTTCATCGCGGTGATACGCGAGAGAAGGCGAGTCTCCACGAACGGGCCCTTTTTGAGACTTCTGCTCATAAGTGCTTTCTCCTAAAACTCGGTATCCGAAATTACTTCTTACGGCGACGAATGATGTGCTGGTTCGAGACCTTCTTCTTCTTGCGCGTACGAAGGCCCTTCGTCGGCTTACCCCAGGGGGTAACGGAGGGACGACCAGAGGTGTGGTTCTTGCCCTCGCCACCGCCGTGCGGGTGGTCGACAGGGTTCATGACGGTACCGCGGACGGTCGGGCGCACGTTCATGTGACGCTTACGGCCGGCCTTGCCGATGACGATGTTGGAGTGATCGGCGTTGCCGACCTCACCGACGGTGGCGCGGCAGGTAACGAGGATGCGGCGCATCTCGGAGGAAGGCATACGGACGATAGCGTACTTGCCCTCCTTACCCATCAGCTGGCAGGAGTTACCGGCGGAACGGGCGATAGCAGCGCCCTTGCCCGGCTGGAACTCGACGGCGTGGATGAGCGTACCGACGGGAATGTCGGCGAGGGGCAGAGCGTTGCCCGGCTTGATGTCGGCGTCAGAACCGGACATGATGGTCTGACCGACCTCGAGGCCCTTGGGGGCCAGGATGTAGCGCTTCTCACCGTCAGCGTAGTGCAGCAGAGCGATGCGAGCGGAACGGTTCGGATCGTACTCGATCGTGGCAACCTTGGCGGGCACGCCGTCCTTGTTGCGCTTGAAGTCGATCACGCGGTAACGACGCTTCACGCCGCCGCCCTGGTGGCGGGTGGTGATGCGGCCGTTGTTGTTACGACCGGCCTTCTTGGGCAGGGGCTCGAGAAGAGACTTCTCGGGCTTGGTGCAGGTGATCTCGGAGAAATCGGAGATCGTCTGCCAACGCCTACCAGCGGAGGTCGGCTTAAGGTGCTTTACAGCCATTACAATCCCTTTCAATAGGAATCCGTTAGCCATCGCAGACAGGGATTCGAGGTTCTGCCTCGGGTGCGATGACACCGGACGTATACACGGTTCCGGGCGTGTCCATTTTATACGCCCAAAACCTTGAGCTCTCGCCTCCCCTATTTGGGAGGCATGAGCTCACTCAACAGCAGCGAGTCTTAGGCCTGGTTGCCAAAGACCTCGATGGTGTCGCCCTCGGCCAGCGTGACGATGGCCTTCTTCCAAGAACGGGTCTTGCCGGCGACATAGCGCACGCGCTTGGTCTTGGGCTTGACCGTCAGGGTGTTCACGCGAACGACCTTGACGCCGAAGATCTCCTCGACAGCGTCCTTGATCTGATACTTGTTAGCATCCTTGGCGACCTCGAACGTGTACTTGTTCAGCTCCATGCCGGAGAAGGAACGCTCGGACACGATCGGACGGATGATGATCTCGTGGGCGGTCATTTATGCAAGCACCTCCCCGAAGTGAGCGGCGATGTCGGCGGGCATCAGCACAGCGTTGTTGTTGACGAGATCGTAGGTGTTGGCCTCGTCAGCGGTGATGATGAACGTCTTGGGAATGTTGCGGAACGACAGGTAGGCGTTGACGTCCTCATCGCGAACGATGATGGTCAGACGCTTGCCCTCAAGACCGAGAGCCTTGAGCATGGCGACGGCAGCCTTGGTGGAAGGCTTCTCGAAGCCGTAGTCGTCGACGAGCACGAGCTCGCCATCGGCCAGCTTGGCGGACAGCGCGGAGCGCATAGCCAGCTTGACCTCCTTGTTGTTCATACGCTTAGCGTAGGAACGGGGCTTGGGGGCGAAGACAACGCCACCGTGACGCCACTGGGCAGCACGGATGGAACCCTGGCGGGCACGGCCGGTGCCCTTCTGACGCCAAGGCTTCTTGCCGCCACCGGAAACCTCAGAGCGACCCTTAGCAGACTGGGTGCCCTGACGCCAAGAGGCCATCTGGCACTTGACGATGTGGTGCATAACGTGGATGTTCGGCTCGATGCCGTACACCTCAGCGGCGAGCTCGGCCTCGGCGACCTTCTTGCCCTCGCTGTTCTTTACTTCAAACTTTGCCATTTAAGTGTTCTCCTTGGTATGACGCTGGGCTATATGGGCTGGGCCCTTAGGCCATACGGATGGCGACGAGACCATTCTTGGCACCCGGGACAGCGCCCTTGACCAAGATGAGGTTCTGCTCGGCATCGATGCGGACAACGGAAAGGTTCTTGACGGTAACGCGCTCGTTACCCATGTGACCGGCCATCTTGACGCCCTTGAGGACGCGCGCAGGATAGGCGCACTGACCGATAGAACCGGGGTGACGCTGGAAGTGAGAACCATGCGTCATAGGACCGCGGCGCTGACCCCAGCGCTTGATGCGACCCTGGAAGCCCTTACCCTTGGAGGTACCGATGACGTCGACCTTCTCGACATCAGCGAAATCAGCGACGGTGACGACCTCGCCGACCTTGTGCTCCTCGCCGTTCTCGACGCGGACCTCACGAAGGAAGCGAACAGGCTCGACGCCAGCCTTGGCGAAGTGACCAGCCATGGGCTTGTTCACGTTCTTGGCCTTGATGTCGCCGAAACCGATCTGGACGGCGTCATAGCCGTCGGTTGCCTGAGTTTTAACCTGCGAGACAGCGCAGGGGCCAGCCTGGATGACCGTGACGGGAACGACGTTGTCGTCCTCGTCCCAAACCTGGGTCATGCCAATCTTGCGGCCGAGAATCATGCTGATCAAGATATGATCCCAACTCTCGCGTGGTCTTGGGACAATGCGTACACCACCGAGCGTACGCCCCTAGAGGACCACTACTTACACGACGTGCTCCCCAGCCTTGTATTTCGCCCGGACTACCTGACAACCCTATTAAGCAGGCATTTTGTCCAGCCAGAATACTCCCCTGGTTACACACAGCTGTTTAGTATACACGGCTGCGGGCGTATCCATCGAGATTCATATTTCACTCACATTGTTTACGCAGGTAAAGTGCGTGGCACGTTCCCAGTGTGCGGCGGAGGGGGCGGGCCTGAGACATATTAAGGTTGTCGCGAGTTCCGCACGAACAGGAGAGCACTTAATGTGCTCTCCGTCGTGAGCAGGACTGTAGAGCAGCAACCTTAATATGTCTCAGGCCCGCCCCCTCCGCCGCACGCTGGGAACGCCACGTTGATGTCTGCTTAACTCTGCTCGCTCAGGCTAATGACTTTGTTGAGGGTCCACAATTTGTTGCAAGGTGAACTTGCATTGGGGCGTATCGTCCTCTTCTCGCGCATCGTCAAAACCGAAGATCATGATGGCGCAGTTGGGGAGTTTTGTTGGGAGCTCAAAGCCCTCTGGGGCTGCGGCCTTGATAAATTGGCGGCTGGCGCTGCCGTGGCTTACTGCTAGGAGGGTTTCGATGCCCTCGGAGCCCATGAGATTGGTGAGGGCGCCTACCATGCGTTCTTGCAGTGCGCGGCTTCCTTCTCCTCCGAAGGGGACCAGGTCCTCGCCCGGATCCCAAACGTCGGTGGGCAGGGCGTCGTGGGGGCCTTCTTCGAAGGTGCCGTAGCTGCGCTCGATAATGCCTTCACAGGGCTCGACTGCGGCGTCCGGACCGAGGAGTTCGCATGCGACAAGACTTGCCGTGTCCATGGCTCGGCCTAAGGGTGATGAGACCACTTTGTCGGGGACGACGCTGTGGGCTTTGAGCCATGCGGCCGCTGCCCGTGCCTGCTGACAGCCCAGATCGGTGAGCGGTGAATCACAGCGACCCTGGACGAACTTTTTGACGTTGAATTCCGTCTGGCCGTGGCGGAGTAGGTATAGGCGCTTCATGCTCTCCTCTTCTGTTTAACTTGCTTTGCCGGCACAGCCCTACTCGTGGGTATGCCCTACGTAGTCTTCGTCGATCGTAATCTTGGCAATCGACTTGGGATATTCCGATTCGACCCGTTGTGCCAGCGCGTGCTTTAAGTCTTCGGCACTCATCTGCAGATCCGAGGGACGCACGCAGTCAAAGATCACGTTGGTGTGCGTGGGGCCCGGCACACAGCGCAAATCATGAATCGAAAGGCGGCTATCGATCTCTTGAGCCATAGCGTTGATGCGCAAGCGCATGCTCGCCACCTTTGGATCGTCGGTCACGATGGGGTCGTAGTGAAGTGTGACAATCATGCCGTCTTCGTTCCTAAACGACTGCTCGATGTTATCGAGCGTGTCGTGGCTTTCCAGCGAGCTGGCCTCGGCCGCCATCTCGGCGTGCGCACTTGCAAACTTCCTGCCCGGGCCGTAGTCGTGAACCATCAAATCGTGAACGCCCAAAACGCCGGGATAGCTCATGATCTTGTCTCGAATGTGCTTGACCAGCTTAGGATCGGGCGACTGGCCCAAAAGCGGGCTCACCGTATCTTGAATAAGTTCAAGGCCGCTCCAGCCAATATAGGCGCCAACGGCAAGTCCAACCCAAGCATCAAGATTGATATGCGTCACCTGGGAAACAATCGCGCACGCCAGCACGGCGCCTGTGGCAAGGACATCGTTCTTGGAATCCTGCGCGGTCGCATGCAGCGTCTCGGACTCGATACGATCGCCGAGCTTTTGGTTGAGGGCCGCCATCCAGAGCTTTACGGCCATCGAAAGCGCCAGGACTGCCACCAGGGCAAGCGAGAACTCGACAGGTTCGGGGTGGATGATGCGCTCAACCGAGGACTTCACCAGCTCAACGCCGATCAGCAGCACGAGCGCCGCCACGACCAGACCCGAGAGATACTCGTAGCGGCCATGTCCGTAAGGATGCTCGGGGTCCGCCGGCTTGCTCGCAAGTTTAAAGCCCAGCACGCTCACAATGTTTGAGCTGGCATCGGACAGGTTGTTCATGGCATCCGCCACGATCGAAACCGATCCCGACAGCACGCCAATTGCGCCCTTCGCAGCGCATAGTGCCACATTGGCGAGAATACACACCACGCCCGTCAACGTGCCCACGCGCGCACGGTCGCCCTGCGCACGCTTAACAATCCACTCGACCATCTACATCCGCCCCCACGGTGCTATCTATATATCTATTGCTCAAACGGATTGTAGTGTAGCCACTTTGCCCCACAGATACAAAAAGGCCGCAACCCACACGGGCCACGGCCTTAGAATGTGGCAAAGGAATCGTCCTTGTGTCGCACAGGTTTACGCGCTTGCTTCGGCCACGCTCTTCGAGGTTTCGGGTGAATCGGCCCCGTCTTCTGCCGCCTGTCCCTGCGCCGGCACCACGCCAAAGCAGTAGCTCAGCGCCGCAGACACCGCAAATGCAACACCGCCGGCAACGCAGCACCACAGCAGGTTCGAGATGCCGCCCGTGGCAAAGCCAATGACCATAAGGACATTCGTCATGCCGATGGTATAGGCCGTAACGTGGCCCACGGCCGCAACAAGGCCTCCGACGGCGCCGCCAATGGCCATGCACGTCAGGCACCTGCCATATTTAAAGCCGCAACCGTACAGCGCCGGCTCGCTTACGCCGCCAAGAATACCCGAGATTGAATAGCCCAGCATGAGTGCCTTCTCGTCCTTATCCGCAACGCGGAGCGACGCGCCAAAGGGCATGCCCCAAACGGCGAACGTCGCCATCGTCGCGGCGATCAGGATGCACGAATCCGTTCCCACACTCATAAACTGAGCATAGGCAAGCGATAGGACAACGTTGCTGACGCCTGCAATCTTAAGAAACTCCCAACCCGCGGCAAGCCCCATGAGCGTGAGCAGCGACACGATGCCACCGGAATTGCCAAGCATAAACATAAGCTGGCCCAACAGCATGCCCAGATAGCTGCCCGCCGGCGCCGTAATACACAGCGAAACCGGAACCATGACAAGCATGGTCGCAAACGGAACGAACGAAAACGCCACGGCCTTAGGGATAACGCGCTGAAAGAAACACTCCACTCGCCATAGCACGGGCACCGAGATGAGAACCGGAATAACAGTCGTCGTGTAATCGTTGACCGGCGCGGGAAGCAGACCATACACGGAAGTCATCGATGCCCCCGTCGTCGATGCGGCATCGACGAGCTTAAGCAGATCGGGCGCAATCAATACGCCGCCCAGCATCATGCCTAGCTGCTCCGAGCAACCGAGCTGGCGGGCGGCCGCCCAACCAAGATAAATGGGCAAAAAGTAGTAGCCGGCGTTATAGAGCCAACTGTAGAACAGGCGATAGATTTCGGAATCGGCAGACCACAGGCCCAGCATACCTTCGCCCATAATGACGGCAACGGTGCGGAACAACGCCGCGCAGACAATAAACGGCAGCGCCGACATCATGCTTTTGGACAGATAGTCCACCACGGCCATGGCGTTTGATGAAACCGTCGTTGTAAACGAGGTGTTAGAAACTTGTGACATGGAACGCCTTTCCCAATATGACATGCGGGCTGTCCCTTTGTCACATCGTGCGGTACTGACCGATTGCGCGGTACTTTTCGTAGCGGAGGTTTGTGAGGGTCGCGTCGTCGAGCTGCCCAAGCGTATCGAAGGCATCAAATGCCGAGGACATGACGGCACCGGCGATCTCCTCATGCGACAGGCCCCTATCGTCAACAATGCCGTCGATGATGCCGAGCGCCAACAGATCGGGGGCCGTGAGCTTAAGCGCCTCGGCGGCCTCATTCGCGCGCTCGGTATCCTTCCACAGGATCGACGCACAGGCCTCGGGGCTCACGACCGAATAGGCCGAGCTCGAGAGCATCAGGATGCGGTCGGCCACGGACAGCGCCAGCGCGCCACCAGAGCCGCCCTCGCCTGTCACCACCGAGACAATCGGCGTCTTGAGGCCGCTCATCTCCATGAGATTCTGGGCAATCGCCTCGCCCTGGCCGCGCTCCTCGGCACCGATGCCGCAAAACGCGCCCGAAGTATCGACCAGACACAGAACCGGTCGACCAAACTTTTCGGCCTGGCGTATAAGGCGACGCGCTTTGCGGTAGCCCTCGGGATGTGCCATACCAAAGTTGCGACGCATGCGCTCTTTGGTCGTGGTACCGCGCTCGACGGCGATAACCGTCACGGGTCGCCCGTCTTTCCAGCCAATGCCAGCCACCACGGCGGCGTCGTCGCCAAAGTAACGGTCGCCATGCAGCTCCACAAATCCATCCAGGCCCAGCGAGATCATCTCGCCCGCCGTGGCGCGATCTGCCGAGCGGGTCTGCTTGACAATCTCGAGCGCGGTTTTTGGTGCGGTCGAGCGCTTGAACAAGTGTCCCAGCTTTTTGCCGCGACGACCCGTATGCACGATCTCATGCGGTGCCCCCAGGCCGGGCGCGTGCCCTTCGTGCAGTGCCAGCAGTTCGCCTACCGTGAGCGCAATCTCGCCACGCGGAACAACGGCATCGCAAAAGCCGTGCTCCAGCAAAAACTCGGAGCGCTGGAATCCCTTGGGCAGTCGCTTGTGCATGTTCTGCTCGATCACGCGCGGGCCGGCAAATGCCGTCAGGGCATCGGGCTCGGCCAGGATAATATCGCCCTCCATGGCAAAGCTCGCGGTTACGCCTCCGGTCGTGGGGTCGGTGAGCACCGTGATATACAGACCGCCCGCCTCGCTGTGGCGCCTAACCGCCGCAGAAATCTTGGCCATCTGCATAAGCGACGTCACGCCCTCTTGCATGCGCGCGCCGCCCGAAACGGTAAAGCCGACAACTGGCAATCCAAGCTCGGTCGCTCGCTCAAATGTGCGACAGATCTTCTCGCCCACCACGGAACCCATCGAGCCCATCATAAAGTTGGCGTCCATAAAGAAGAGCGCGGTATCGCAACCGCAGATTTTGCCCCTGCCGCACACAACGGCGTCGCGCTCGCCCGAACGCTCGCACACGCTCTTAAGCTTGTCGGCATAGCCGGGAAACGAGAGGAAGTCCTCCGACGCCAGATTGGCATCCCATTCCTCAAACGTGCCCTCGTCGACCGTCATGCGCATGCGCGCGCGACCGCTCACGCGAAAGTGTTTGCCGCAACGAGGGCAGACCTCGAGGTTGTCGTGCAGGCGTGCTTCATCGATCACGCGGCGACACTCCGGGCACTTGATAAACACGTGGCGCGCGGGAAACTCGGCGCACGACTCGGTCATCGGCCCCTCGAGGACGTTGACCGTCTTCGCTTTTCTATTCATCAGCATAGAGATGCCCCATCAGATCGGTGTGATACATGCCCGACAAGAACTCATCGTTTGCAAGCACGTCGAGCTGAAGCTCGCTGTTTTCGCTCACGCCCTCAATCACGAGCTCGCCCAAAGCCGAGCGCATCTTGCGAATGGCGCCGTCGCGCGTGGGCGCACACACGATAAGCTTGCCGAGCATGGAGTCGTAGTACGGCGGAACGTTCGCACCGGTAAACATGGCCGAATCCCAGCGCACGCGCGGACCACCCGGCACACGCAACGCGGTGACCGTTCCGCATGACGGCAGAAAGTCCGGCGTTTCGGCATTGATGCGGCACTCCATGGCGTGGTTGCGGACCGGCATGTCCTCCTGCTCAAAGGGCAGAGGCTGGCCGGC
Source organism: uncultured Collinsella sp. (assembly GCA_958448275.1). Taxonomy (GTDB): domain Bacteria; phylum Actinomycetota; class Coriobacteriia; order Coriobacteriales; family Coriobacteriaceae; genus Collinsella. Next base: position 11,844 of record CAUDDF010000016.1, on the reverse strand, counting down.
TGCCACGCGCAGCTGCCACTTGACCAAGTCGGTATCGGTCACAAACTCCGTAACCGGATGCTCCACCTGCAAGCGCGTGTTCATTTCCATAAAGTAGAAATTGCCGTCGTCCGAATACAGGAACTCGATGGTACCGGCTCCTTCGTAGCCGACGGCACGAGCCAGGTCACGCGCTGCCTTGTGCATGCGAGCACGAATGTCGTCGTGTCCGTCGAGGCACGGCGCGGGGCTCTCCTCGATAAGCTTTTGGTTGCGCCGCTGCACCGAGCACTCGCGCTCGCCGAGCGAAAACACATGGCCCTGCTTATCGGCCATAATCTGCACCTCAACGTGATGCGCCGGCGCGACGAACTTCTCCATGTAGCACTCGCCGTCGCCAAAAACGGCCTCGCCCTCGGCGCGTGCTTCAATAAAGGCCTTTGCCGCATCTTCCACGCGCTCGACCTTACGAATACCGCGACCGCCACCGCCCGCACGCGCCTTAATAAGCACGGGGCAGCCAATGCGCTCAGCCTCGGCCGTTGCCTCCTCGGGACTTTTGAGCAAATCGCAGCCCGGCACGATGGGCACGCCCGCCGCGGCAGCCGTTCGACGTGCGGCGTCCTTGTCGCCCATGCTGTCGATCACCTTGGCCGAAGGACCAACAAACGCCAGGCCATACTTGTCGCAGTCGCGCACGAAGCTCGCCTTCTCGGAGAAAAAGCCATAGCCGGGATGAATTGCCTTAGCTCCCGACTTTACGGCACAGGTGAGCACAGCATCGTCGTTGAGGTAGCTCTCGGCAAGACGCGGACCGCCGATGCAATACGCCTCGTCGGCAAGCTGCACGTGCAGCGCGTCCGCATCGGCCGTGGAATAAACGGCGACGGTCTTGATGCCCATATCGCGGCACGCGCGGATAACACGGACCGCGACTTCGCCGCGGTTGGCGATGAGCACTTTGTCGAACATGAAGCCTTCCTTAACTTTCGTGCATGAGTGCAAAAGACATATCGGCGCGGCAACAGACCTCACCGTTGACGCTCGCAGTACCCGTCGCAAAGCGGAACGGCCCGCGCGCACGCGTGATGGTGCACACCAGATCAACCGTGTCGCCCGGGCGCACCGGACGCTTAAAGCGCACCTTGTCCAGACTCGTGTAGAACGGCGTCGCGCCGCGCGCTTCCTCATCGCCCATCAGCAGCACGCAACAGTTTTGGGCGAGCATCTCGCACTGAATCACGCCGGGGACCACCGGGTTTCCCGGAAAATGCCCCTGCAAAAAGTACTCGTCGCCCGTAATCGTGATCTTGCCGTGGGCCTCGTCGCCCACCAGCTCGGCCTCGTCGAGCAAAAGCATCGGTTCGCGATGCGGCAACAGTTCCTTAAGCTCTTCTTTGTTCATGGATATCACCTATCCGATCCTCATAAGGCAACTGCCAAACTCCACGAGGTCGCCGTCGGCCACGCAGATCTCGAGCACCTCGCCGTCTGCCTCTGCCGTTACCTCGTTGAGAACCTTCATGGCCTCGATGATGCAGAGCGTCTCGCCGGCCTTGACCTTAGAGCCCACGTGCACAAACGGCTCGTCGCCCGGCGCCGGGGCAGCATAGAAAACGCCGACCATGGGAGCGGTCACCTCGGTGCCCTTGGGCTCCGGTGCGGCGGCAGGTGTCTGCGCGGCGGGCTCCGGTGCGGCAGGCGCGACTGTGGGAGCTGCAACTGGAGCGGCCATAGCGCTCGGCATGGGCATGGGCACGGCAACCGGCTGTGCGGCGCTCGCGCGCTCGAGTTCGACCGCGGTGCCATCGGGCTCCTCAACGCGTACGCGCGTGAGGCCGCGGTCCTCCATAACATCGGCTATCTCGGCAAGTCTTTTGGAATCCATGCTCTAGCTCCTCGTATATCTACGCAGCGCGATGGCGGCGTTGTGTCCGCCAAAGCCCAGGTTGGTCGAAAGCGCCCAGGTAAGGTCAGCGCGAACCGCGCGATTGGGCGTGTAGTCAAGATCGCAGGCGGGATCGGGCGTGTGGTAGTTAATGGTCGGCGGCACCACGCCCTGCTCGAGCGCCATGGCGCAGGCCATGACCTCGATGGCGCCCGTGGCACCGATCATGTGGCCGGTCATCGACTTAGTCGACGAGACGTGCGCGGCGCGCGCCGCGTCCTCGCCGAGCGCACGCTTAATGCCCGTCGTCTCGGACGAATCGTTGAGCTTGGTCGATGTGCCGTGGGCATTGATGTAGAGACCCTCGGAAGGCTTGACGTCGCCCTCGGTCACCGCCAGCGATATCGCGCGGGCAATGCCGGCAGCCTCGGGATCAGGACTCGTGATGTGATAGGCATCATCGGTGTTGCCGTAGCCCACGACCTCGGCATAAATGTGCGCACCGCGCGCCTGCGCATGTTCCATGCTCTCGAGTACCAGCACGCAGGCGCCCTCGCCCATCACAAAGCCGTCGCGGTCTGCATCGAACGGACGGCAGGCCGTCGCGGGATCGGGGTTGGTGGTCAATGCGCGGCAGGACGTAAAGCCCGCAACGGCATCGGGGATAATTGCAGCCTCGGCGCCGCCCGCGAGGATCGCGTCGGCATAGCCGTGCTTGATGGCGCGGAACGCCTCGCCCACCGCATGGGCCGAGGTTGCGCACGCGGTCACCACGGGCAGGGTCGGGCCCTTTGCCTTGTGGCGGATTGCGATATTGCCCGATGCCATGTTGGGGATCATCATCGCGATCATATAGGGCGATGCGCGGCGGGGCCCACGTTCGGCAATCGTATGGACGTTGTCGACGAGCGTCGTCATGCCGCCCACGCCCGAGCCCACGTAGACGCCCAGGCGCTCGCGATCGATGGCGCCTTCGACATCAAAGCCCGCATCGTGCATGGCTTCGTCCGAAGCCGCCATCGCAAACTGAACGCAGGGGTCGAGATGCTTGGCGTCACGCTTGCCAAAGTACTCGTTGCTGTCAAAGCCCTTGACCTCGGCTGCCACCTTGACGGCAAACGCATCGGTATCGAAGTGCGTGATCGGGCCGATGCCGCACGTGCCAGCACACATTGCCGCCCAGGTGGCAAGCGCGGTGTTGCCGAGCGGCGACACGGCACCGATACCGGTGATTGCAACTCTCTGTTCCATCATGGTCTCCTCATCCAAGCCGTTCTTCGGCCCTGGTTTCTACATCGCCATTCCGCCGTCGACGCGCACGACCTCACCCGTAATGTAGGCAGCCGCATCGCTCGCCAAAAAGCGCACCACGCCGGCCACCTCCTCGGGGCGCGCCATACGCTTAAGGGGAATCTGCTCCTCGGTTACCGTACGCACCTTCTCCGAGAGCTTTGCCGTCATATCCGTCTCGACAAACCCGGGGGCAACCGCGTTCACTCGTACGCCGCGGGGCGCAAGCTCGCGCGCCACCGCCTTGGTCAGGCCGATCACGCCCGCCTTGGAGGCAGCGTAGTTGGCTTGCCCAGCATTGCCCATCAGGCCCACGACCGAGCTCATGTTGACGACGCAGCCGCCGCGCTGGCGCATAAAGGTCTTGGTGAGCGCGCGCGTCGTGTTAAACGTTCCTTTAAGATTGACATCGAGCACGCGATCGAAGGCGTCATCGCCCATGCGCATGAGCAGGCCATCGCGGGTGATGCCAGCGTTGTTGACGAGCGCCCAAATGGAGCCAAAGTCGTTGAGGACCGCTTCCACGCACGCGTTGACGGCAGCGGGGTCGGCCACGTCGCATTGATATGAGCGCGCCGTGGCGCCAGCCGCCTCGCAGGCGTCGCACGTCTCGCGCGCCGCATCGACGCTGCCGGCATAGACGACGGCGATATCGTAGCCATCCTCCGCCAGACCGATAGCGCAGGCGCGGCCGATACCCCGCGAGCCGCCCGTGACCAGTGCCACGCGACGTGAGTCGTTGCGCTCGAGCGCGCCGTTGTTCAAGTTGCCCATGTCATTCCTTTCGGGTTACAGCCCTGTGGACCATGCGAGCTCGTCGGCAATAGCTGCGACCTGCTCGGCCGTCTCGCACGAATACACACGAACGTCGCTCAACGTACGCTTGATCAGGCCGGACAGCGTTTTGCCGGGGCCGACCTCAATAAATGTGTCGATGCCTTGATCCTGCAGAGCATGCAGCGTATCGACCCAGCGTACGGCATGGCTCACCTGATTGGCCAAGACATCCGATGCCGTCTGGGGATCCGCCGGATAGGGCGCCGCTGTCATATTTGCCAAAACAGGAATGAGCAACGGGGACGGCGCGTGACCGGCCTCAATATATGCGGCAAGGCCACAGGTCGCCTCGGCCATATAGGGGCTATGAAATGCACCCGACACCGCGACCTTCATGGCGCGGCCGCCAGCCTCTTTTACTAGGACGTCGAGCTCCTGCAGCGCCTCGGGCGCTCCGGCCACAACCGTCTGCTGTGGGCTGTTGTAGTTGACTGGCCAGCAGTCCTCGCCGGCCTGTTTTGCCAGGCCCTCGACTTGCGCCGCATCGAGCTTGATGACGGCGCGCATGCCGCCCGGATGGCGCTCGGCCGCCGCGGCCATCAGCGCCGCGCGCTCGCACACGAGCTCAAAGCCCGCTCGCGTATCGAACGCCCCCGCAAAGGTGAGCGCGGCGACCTCGCCCAGCGAGAATCCCGCACAGGCGGCAGGTACCACGCCACGCTCACGCAGGGCGGCAGCCGCTGCCAGGTCGTGAACGAACACGCACGGCTGCGTGTTCTCGGTCTGCGAGAGCTCCTCCTTGGAGGCACTCCGGCATTGCTCGCTGGTCCCCGGGCGCACCTCGTCGGCAATGGCGAACACCTCGGCGGCCGCCGGCGATGTCTCGATCAAGTCGACGCCCATCGCGGGGTGCTGGGCACCCTGGCCGGCAAACAAAAACGCTACGCCACCCATGCGCACGCACCCTTCAGGACGTGCTCGGCGCCATCGACCAGGTCGTCAACGATTTCGCGCGCGCTCTGGCGCTCGTTGACCATGCCGGCAATCTGTCCACACAGATACGAACCCTCTTCGTAATTACCATCCTTTGCGGCCTTGCGAAGCGCGCCCGTACCCATGGCCCCGAGCTCCTCGGGGCTTACACCCGCCGCCTCACTTTTGGCGTAGGCATTGGTGAAGGGGCTCTTGAGCGCACGCACCGGATGTCCCGTCGAACGGCCAGTCGCGCGCGTCGAGGTGTCTCCCGCCTTGAGCACCAGCTCTTTGTACTGCTCAGAAACAGTGCATTCGTTTGCGACGAGGAAGCGTGTACCCACCTGGACGCCGGCGGCACCGAGCATAAAGGCCGCTGCCACGCCGCGACCATCGGCGATACCGCCAGCTGCCACAACGGGGATATCGACCGCGTCGACAACCTGCGGAACGAGCGCCATCGTCGATGTCTCGCCAATATGTCCACCAGATTCAGTGCCTTCGGCAACCACGGCGGCGGCCCCGCGACGCGCCACGAGACGCGCCAGCGCCACCGAGGCAACGACCGGGATGACCGTGATGCCGGCGTCGTTCCAAGCCTTCATGTACTTAGTGGGATTGCCGGCACCCGTCACGACGACCGGCACCTGCTCGTCGATCACAACCTGTGCGACCTCGTCGACAAACGGGCTCATAAGCATGACGTTGACGCCAAAGGGCTTATCCGTCTTGGTACGCAGTTCGTGAATCTGATCGCGCAGCCATTTGGCGTCGGCATTCATGGCCGCGATGATTCCCAACCCACCTGCCTCGGACACGGCCGATGCCAGCGAGGCATCGGCAATCCAGGCCATGCCGCCCTGGAACACGGGCTTTTCGATGCCGATCAGCTCGCAGAGAGGAGTCTTGAGCATCTCTACTTCTCCAATGCCGCCTCGACCGTATCGGCGAACTCGCCGACCGTCTTGGGGTTCTCCTCGGTATCGAGCTGGATGCCAAACTCGTCTTCGACGGCAACGAGGATCTCGACGGTGCCCAGACTGTCGAGGCCAATCTCCTCGAGCGTGGACTCGGGCTTCATCTCGACGTCGTCAAGGCCAGCGGTCTCGCGGATAACGTCGCAAACGCGCTCGAAGGTCTTCTGATCTGCCATGGTAGTTCTCCTTTGTTTGTGCCCTAGGGGCGTTTTCATTTCCTATGTGCGACTACTTCCAACGAAGCAGATAGCCACCTATATCCAGGCCCGCGCCAAATCCAACAAGGGCGATGGTGTCGCCCGCGTACAGCGCGCCGGTATTTGCCAGTCGATCGAGAGCAAGCGGAATGCAGGCGCTCGAAATGTTGCCGGTCTCGCGCAGCGTTCGAACCACGCGCTCGTCTGGCACGCCGAGGCGCTTGACCGCCTGACTCAGGATTCGGTCGTTAGCCTGATGGAATACAAAATGATCGATAGCTTCGACCGAAATGCTCGCATCGATCGCAAGCTTATGGACCGTGTCGCAGATGGCGTTGACGCCAAACTTAAAGACGCGACGGCCGTTCATGGAAAGCACGCTTTCGCTATCCGCGGAGGCCTTAAACGGCGAGGTTCCGACCAGACCGGGAACGCGCAACGTCTCGACGTCGGGCGCCGTCGAAAGCTCAACGGCAAGGGGGTTGTCTCCCCCAGCCTCTATCACAGCGGCGCCTGCCCCATCGCCAAAGAGCACGCAGGTGGCGCGGTCGGTCCAGTCAAGCGCGCGCGTCATCTGCTCGGCAGCAACGACAAGCACATGCTTGGCTCGTCCTCGGGCGATATAGCCCTCGGCGACATCGAGCGCAAATACGAAGCCGGCACAGGCCGCCGAGACATCGAAGGCAGGGCACGTCGCGCCTAGTCGCTCAGCAACGGCACACGCCTCAGCGGGAACAAGGTGGTCACCCGTCGTCGTCGAGCAGACGATCAGATCCAGCTGGCTCGCGTCGATTCCGGACACCTGGAGTGCCCGCTCGCTCGCTGCTACGGCAAGGTCGTCAAGTAACTCGGTGGTGCAGACATGGCGGCTCTTGATACCGGTGCGGGTAAAAATCCACTCATCCGAGGTATCGAGGAACTCAGACAGCTCGTCATTGGAAACACTGCGCTTAGGAAGCGCCGAGCCTGTTCCAAGAATCGTGAAACCCATCACTAACCTCCTTTGAGTTGTTGACGTGTTTACATCGACCAAGAGAGGATAGCGCATTTCAGTCGTTGTTGACGTGTTAACATTAAATTGTCCAAATGCGACAAAGGCTTCACATTGTGTCTATCTCTCGACACCATTGCGCGATTGCCTTATTACCTTAGGAGGTAGCAGCTGTTATGGATTCTCGTTTAACGGTGGTCGACGTAACCGGATCGACCAACGATGACCTGCTCGAAGCAGGAAAACAGGGTGCGCCGCACGGCACAGGACTTGCCGCCCGCGCGCAAACGGCAGGACGCGGCCGGCGCGGCCACAAGTGGGATTCAACCGCCGGCAACCTATTGCTTTCGATTGTCCTGCGTCCATGCGTTAATCCCGCAAAGTACTCTGGTCTTGCCGCCGTCAGCGGCCTAGCGGTGCTCGAAGCACTCGAAAAGCAGGGTCTTACAAACGAGATTGGCCTCAAATGGCCCAACGACCTGGTCGCGCGAGGACGCAAGCTCGGCGGCATTCTGGTCGAGGCCGCACGCGATAACGAAGGCAAACCTTTCGCCGTCTGCGGCATTGGTGTCAACGTAAACTACACGCCCCAAGAGGTGCCCGATGGCGGCCTGGCGGCAATTGGCCTCTCGGACCTCAACGAGAGCGTTCCCGCCGTCGACATGCTCCTCGATGAGGTCTATCACGCAGTTATAGACGCTGTAGATACCTGGGCAGAGCGCCTCAACGCCAAGAAAGAAGACGCCGGTCCGCTCGCGCCCGTCCACGACGAATATATCGCTCACCTCAATTGGATCGGGAAGCACGTTATCGCCCGCTCCCCCGCTGGAGACGAGCTGGCACGCGGAATCTTTAAAACCGTCGATGCCTTTGGTCGCGCGTGTATCGAAACGGAAGGCGGCGTGCGATCCTTCCATTTTGAGGAGGCATCGCTGCGTCCCTTGAGCGAATAGGGCGCCGCAGCCACCTACTCGGCAGCATTACCCGGCAATCCAAACCTTCATTCAAAACAAAAGAGCCCCGCTACCGTAATGGCAGCGGGGCTCTGTAAGCTATGAGCGATATCGCTTAGAGCTTGATGTCGATGTCGACGCCAGCGGGGAGGTCGAGACGCATGAGCGAATCAACGGTGCCCGAGGTGGGGTCAAGGATGTCGATGAGGCGCTTGTGGGTGCGCATCTCGAACTGCTCACGGGAGTCCTTGTTCACGTGCGGCGAGCGGATAACCGTGTACAGGTTGCGCTCGGTGGGCAGGGGGACAGGACCGGAAACGCGAGCGCCGGTCTTCTGAGCGGTCTCGACGATGAGCTTCGCGGACTGATCGACGACCTCGTGATCATAGCCCTTGAGGCGAATGCGGATCTTCTGGGTAGCCAACTTAAACCTCCAAAGAGTGCGAGAGATGCTCTCGCGGATTACGTAACAGGGAGCTCGAACTTAGGCGTTCTTGCTCATGACCTCGTCCACAATGGACTTGGGCGCGGGCTCATAAGAGTCGAACTGCATCGTGTAGGATGCACGGCCCTGGGTCTGGGAGCGAAGGTCGGTAGCGTAACCGAACATCTCGCCCAGCGGCACCTTGGCACGGATGAGCTTGCTGTTCTTGCGATCCTCCATGCCCTCGATCTTGCCGCGGCGACCGGAGAGGTTGCCCATAACGTCGCCCATGTACTGCTCGGGGGTCTCGACCTCGACAGCCATGATCGGCTCGAGCAGCTGCGGATCGGACTTCTTGAGGGCGTCCTTGATAGCCATGGAACCGGCGATCTTGAAGGCGGCCTCGGAGGAGTCGACCTCGTGGTAAGAACCGTCGAACAGGGTGACCTTGACGTCGAGGACCGGGAAGCCGGCGATAACACCGGTGTTCAGGGCCTCCTGGATGCCCTTGTCGATGGACGGGATGTACTCCTTGGGCACGACGCCGCCGACGATAGCGTTGACGAACTCGTAGCCGAAGCCCTCCTCCATCTTCTCGAGCTTGATGACGGCGTGGCCGTACTGACCGCGACCACCGGACTGACGGACGAACTTGCCCTCAGCCTTCTCGACGTCGTGACCAGCGGTCTCGCGGTAGGCAACCTGGGGCTTACCGACGTTAGCGTCAACCTTGAACTCACGGAGCAGACGGTCGACGATGATCTCGAGGTGCAGCTCGCCCATGCCGGCGATGATGGTCTGGCCGGTCTCGTGGTTGGTGGACACCTGGAAGGTCGGGTCCTCCTCGGCGAGCTTGGTCAGAGCCAGGGACATCTTGTCCTGCTCGGCCTTGGTCTTGGGCTCGATGGCAACGTCGATAACGGGCTTAGCGAACTCGATCTTCTCGAGGACGATCTCCTTGCCCTCGGCGCACAGGGTGTCACCGGTGGTGGAGTTCTTGAAGCCGACGCAAGCGACGATGTCGCCGGCGGCAGCGTCGTCACGGTCGATACGCTCGGCGGCGTTCATCTCGAGAATGCGGCCGAGACGCTCGCGCTGACCGTTGGAAGCGTTGACCACGTAGGAGCCGGACTCGGCGCGGCCGGAGTAAACGCGGACATAGGTGAGCTTACCGACGAACGGGTCGGTCATGATCTTGAAGACCAGGCCGGAGAAGGGCTCGTCGAAGGAAGGGTGACGCTGAATCTCCTCGCCGGTGTCCGGATCGGTACCGGTGACGGCCTCGACGTCGAGCGGGCTGGGAAGGTAGTCGACGACAGCGTCGAGCAGCTCCTGAACGCCCTTGTTCTTGTAGGCGGAGCCCACGAAGACGAGGTTGAGCTCGTTGGCCAGAACACCCTTGCGCAGAGCAGCCTTGAGCTCCTCGACGGTGAAGTCCTCCTCCATGAGGATCTTCTCCATGAGCTCGTCGTCAAAGCTGGCAGCAGCGTCGAGGAGCTCCTCGCGCTTGGTGGCAGCGATGTCGGCAAACTCAGCCGGGATCTCGTCCATCGGCTCGGGGTAGGTCATGCCCTTGTCGTCGGCCTTGAAGTCCCAAGCAGTCATGGTGACCAGGTCGATGACGCCCCAGAAGTTGTCCTCGGCGCCCATCGGGACCTGAGCGGCCACGGCGTTAGCGTCGAGACGATCCTTCATGGTCTCGATAGCGTTGAAGAAGTCAGCGCCCACGCGGTCATACTTGTTGATGAAGGCGATGCGGGGGACGTTGAAGGTGGAAGCCTGACGCCAAACGGTCTCAGACTGGGGCTGAACGCCGGCAACGGCGTCGAAGACGGCGACAGCGCCATCGAGGACGCGCAGGCAGCGCTCGACCTCGGCGGTGAAGTCAACGTGGCCCGGGGTGTCGATGATCTGGATGCGGTAGTCCTTACCGTCCTTGTTCCAGAAGCACGTGGTAGCAGCGGAGGTAATGGTTACGCCGCGCTCCTGCTCCTGAACCATCCAGTCCATGGTGGCAGCGCCCTCATGGACCTCACCGATCTTGTGGGTCTTACCGGTGTAGTAAAGAATACGCTCGGTCGTGGTGGTCTTACCGGCATCGATGTGGGCCATGATGCCGATGTTACGGGTATCGGAAAGCTTGTACTTAGGCTTAGCCATGTTAGTTCCTTACCTTAAACTTACCAACGATAGTGAGAGAACGCGCGGTTGGCCTCGGCCATCTTGAAGACGTCCTCACGCTTCTTGACGGAAGCGCCAAGACCGTTGGAGGCGTCGAGGATCTCGTTAGCGAGACGCTCGGCCATGGTCTTCTCCTTGCGAGCGCGGGAGAAGTTGACGATCCAGCGGATACCCAGAGCGGTGGAACGACGGGAGTTGACCTCCATCGGGACCTGATAGGTAGCGCCACCGACACGCTTGGGCTTAACCTCGAGCGTGGGCTTGACGTTGTCCATAGCCTTCTTGAAGGTAGCGAGAGCGTCGCCACCCTCGGACTTCTCGGCAACGATCTCGAAAGCGGTGTAAACGATGCGCTCAGCGGTGGCCTTCTTGCCGTCAAGAAGGACCTTGTTGATGAGCTGAGTCACCAGGCGGTTGTTGTAAACGGCGTCAGGCTGAACCTCACGACGATTAGCTGCTGCACGACGCGGCATGTGAAATCTCCTTAAGTGTCTACCGTGCGGCGCTTAGGCGGCACACGGCGAAAGTATCAAAACGTTATCTGGCTTATTTAGCCTTGGGGCGCTTAGCACCGTACTTGGAACGGGCCTGCATACGGTTCTGGACCGGAGCAGCGTCGTAGGCGCCACGGATGACGTGATAACGGACACCAGGGAGGTCACGGACACGACCGCCGCGGACGAGCACGATGGAGTGCTCCTGCAGGTTGTGGCCCTCACCCGGGATGTAAGCAGTAACTTCGATGCCGTTGACAAGGCGAACACGGGCAACCTTACGAAGAGCCGAGTTCGGCTTCTTGGGGCTCGTGGTGAAGACGCGGGTGCACACGCCGCGCTTCTGGGAGTTGTGCTGCAGAGCAGCGTTCTTGGACTTCTTGGGCACGGAACGACGGCCCTGGCGAACCAGCTGGTTAATAGTAGGCAAAGCGTACTCCTTCTCGAATGATTCCAGCTTTCTGTAAAGTGCAACGGCTTGAATCGAGGGGTCAGCATCCCCCTACGAAACACGCAGTTCGATAGGATACGTGGCGTTAGCTGTGCCGTCAACAGACCACGCCGCCGGGCGTATCCCAAAATGAGTACATTTCCGCAAAGCCTACACAAAAGGAATCCCCTTCTGTGCGCGGGGGGCGGATTCCCGGGCCGGGCGGCACAGTGGTTAAGTTTGCTGCTCTACAGTCCTGGCTCGCACGGAGGCCACATTAAGTGGCCTCCG